>CAJQLI010000128.1 GCA_905479125.1 uncultured Alphaproteobacteria bacterium
CGCGAATTCCGCTGCGGCTTCTGGATACGCCCTGGCGTGAGGGCGGCAGGATTATCATCCTGGGACCGCGTCGTCTGGCGACGAGGGCGGCAGCCCGGCGGATGGCGCAAACGCTGGGCGAGCCGGTTGGCAAAACGGTTGGCTACCGTATCCAGCTGGACAACAAGACCGGACCGGACACCCTCATCGAGGTTGTGACCGAAGGCATTCTGACCCGACGCCTGCAAAGCGACCCGTCTCTGGAAGGCGTGGCGGCGGTCATCTTTGATGAGTTTCATGAACGTAATCTGCAGGCCGACCTGGGCCTGGCATTGTGCCTGGACTGTCAGGCAGGCCTGCGCGAAGATCTCCGCATTCTGGTGATGTCAGCCACACTGGACGTGGGCCCGATTGCCGAATTACTGGGAGATGCCCCCGTTATTGCCAGCGCGGGCCGCGCTTTTCCCGTCGAGACCCGGTATCTGGGAAAACCGCCTGTTGACCGTTTCCGGGATACTCTCTGCCCGGCGGTGTCGTCGGCCGTGCAACAGGCATTGAGCGAGGAGGCCGGCAGTATTCTGGTTTTCCTGCCCGGTGAAGGAGAAATCCGGCGTGTTGAAAAGTTGCTCAACGGCTCATCTTTGCCCGGTGATGTGGATGTCTTGCCACTCTATGGGACACTGCCCCAGGGCCAACAGGACCAGGCTGTTTCCCCACCGCCTTCCGGACGACGGAAGATCGTTCTGGCGACGGCCATTGCCGAGACCAGCCTGACGATCGAAGGCATTCGGGTGGTGGTCGATAGTGGTCAGTCCCGCATTCCCCGGTTCGACCCCCAAAGCGGCATGACCCGGCTGTTCACCGAACCGGTTTCCCTGGCCGGCGCGACCCAACGGCAAGGCCGTGCAGGTCGGCTGGAGCCCGGTATCTGTTATCGGCTCTGGGACAAGGCAGGCGAAGGAGCGTTCAGACAGTTCTCTCAACCCGAAATTGTCGATGCCGACCTGGCCCCGCTGGCCCTGGATCTGGTGAATTGGGGTATTCATGACCCAGCCTCCCTGAACTGGCTGACACCGCCTCCCAAAGCCCTCCTGGATCAGGGGCGGGATCTGCTGAGTCTTTTACAGGCCATCGACGATCAGGGCAGGATCACCGCCCATGGGCGGGAGATGGCGAGACTGCCCATGCACCCGCGCTTGGCGCATATGGTGATCAAAGGCGCAAGATCAGGCTGGGCGGAACGTGCCTGCAATGTCGCCGCCCTGCTGACAGACAGGGATATTGCCCAGCGGGATGGCCGTAATCCCATCGCGGTGGATTTGACCCTGCGGGTGAGCGCCGTGGCGGGCGAACAGACAAGCCTGACCATAAATCGCAATGCCCTCGGTCGAACGAGGGCGCTCGCAAAGCAATGGCTGAGACGTGCGCCGAAGAATACCGGTCAGGATCACGCACCGGATTTATCCCCGGAAGAACAGATTGGCGCCCTGGTCGCTCTCGCTTATCCGGACCGGATTGCAGAACGCCGCCCCGGCGGGGACGCCCGTTACCGCCTGAGCAACGGCAAAGGGGCTTTGCTGCCTGCCGAGGGTGGTTTGCGAGATGCTCCCTATTTGGCGATTGCCGTGGTCGACGGAGGCGCCCGGGATGCCCGCATCCGCATCGCCGCACCCATATCCGCCGCCACCATCGAGCATCTGTTCGAGACCGAAATATCGGAGGGAGAAACCGCTGTCTGGGACAGCCAGAGCCGTTCTGTGATCGCCCGCCGGCAAAAACGCCTCAATGCCGTTGTGCTCAGCGATACCCCGGCCCGGGATATTCCCGACGATCAGATTGCGAACGCCCTGGTTGAGGGCATCCGCGACATGGGGCTGGATTGCCTGCCCTGGGGCAGGGAAGCCGCGGAATGGCGGCAGCGGGCAGGATGTTTTCATCAGGCCGCCGGGCAGGGGGCTGATGTGTCGGACAGTGCCCTGCTTGAAACGCTTGAAGACTGGTTGCTACCCTATCTGGCAGGTATGCGGCGTCTGGACCATCTGAAATCACTCGACATGCTGGCTATCCTGAAAACCCGGTTGGACTGGTCTGAGCTGCAAACACTGGAAAAGCAGGTGCCCAGCCATTGCACCGTTCCCAGCGGGTCCAGCATCCGGATAGATTACGCGGATCCGATGGCGCCGGTGTTGCCGGTAAAGCTACAGGAAATGTTTGGCGCAACCGAGACGCCAAGTATCATTGACGGCGCGATTGCGCTGAGCATACACCTGCTGTCCCCGGCGGGGCGGCCATTGCAAATCACCCGGGATCTGCCGGCCTTCTGGAAGAATACCTACCCCCAGGTAAAGGCTGAAATGAAAGGGCGCTATCCCAAACACCCCTGGCCCGACGACCCCCTGGCGGCCGTGCCTACGCGCCATACGAAGAATAAAATGAAGCAAAAATAAATGGATGCTGCCATTCAGGCAGGACAGCATCCGCCCGGGGCGTTCTGTAGATCGGTGGCGCCCTCAGGTCAGATCGACCGTCAACGGGTTATAGGAATACAGCCAGCCGTTGCGATCCGCCCCTTCGTCCACCTTGGCGAAGCGGGCGCGGATGGCCTCCATGCTCGGCATATGGAACAGGGTCCGGTTGGCGTCGGACTGTTCCACGATCCGCGCTGTACGGTCCATCCGGTTGCGTTGATACAGTTGCAGCGCGTCCGGGATGTTGTCAGACATGGAAAGTGCGCGGGTCAGGATCGCGCCGTCCTCGATGGCCATACAGGCCCCCTGCGCCAGATAGGGCAGGGTGGCGTGTACGGAATCGCCGAGCATAGTGGCGCGCCTGGTGCTCCAGTTGTCGATCGGCGGGCGGTAATGCAGTGACCAGCGATAGCACTTGTCGTGATCCACAGTGTCGATGATGGTCTGGATTTTATCGTTCCAGCCGACGAAATCGGCCTTCAGCTTTTCCCATGGAAACTTGGCGGTCCAGCTTTCTTCGGAAACATCGTCGGTTTCGACCAGTCCGACAAAGTTCAGCAGCTTGCCCGCGCGCAGGAAGTAGCAGACGACATGTGCCCCCGGCCCCATGAAAACCGACATCACCTGCGGCAGAAAATCGTTCGGCAACTCTTCCACCGGTAATGTGATGCGCCAGGCGCAGTCGCCGGTATAGGTGGCCGGTGCATCGCCCGCGATCTGGCGACGTATGGCGGATTTCACCCCGTCCGCGCCGATCAGCATGTCGCCGTGGGCTGTATTGCCGTTGGAGAACTTCAGCGTCACCCCGTCGGCATCCTCTTCGAACCCGGTCACGGCATGGTTCAGCCGCACAACGTCCGACTTCATAGATTGCGCCTTGCGCGCAAGGATGTCATGGAAGTCCGCCCGGTGCATCTGGCAGTACGGTGCGCCATGCAGCTTCTCGTGGTCGGCGGCCAGATTGAAGCGGCTGATTTCCTCGCCCGTATCGAAGGCGCGGAACACATAGGCGCCCGGCTTCACCGATACTTTGTCGATCTCTTCGCGCAGGTCGAGACCCATCAGCACATGCATGGCATTGGCGCTCATCTGGATGCCTGCGCCCACTTCGCCCAGCTCGGGCGCCTGTTCGTAAACCTCGACGTCGTGGCCCGCCTTCATAAGGCTGGATGCAGCGGCCAGTCCGCCCATGCCCGCCCCGGCGATCAGAATCTTCAATGCCATTGCTGTTTCCCGTTTCCTGTTCGGCTAACCATACTGCTGGAAAAGATATTCCACTGCGGCGTTCTACCCCGCCCGGTCGCGCGCTGGAAGGCCTCAAATCGCCCCGGTGGAGGCGAATTGCACGTCTTATTCGTGCGGTCGCTGAATATCTTTGTGTGCCGCCTATTGCCCACTGGCATGACGCCGCGCATGCGCTAGAGTGGGGCATGGTTCAACTCTCTGTACTTGACCTCGCCAATATCGGCGAAGGCTTCACTCCCGCCGATGCACTCGCCAATGCGCTCGACCTCGCACAGCATGCCGAGGCCGCAGGCTATAACCGTTTCTGGCTGGCGGAACACCACAATCTTTCCGGCATTGCGAGTGCCGCCACCGCCGTGTGCATCTGCCACGTTGCCGGCGGCACCAGCACGATCCGCGTCGGTGCCGGCGGCGTCATGCTGCCCAACCATTCGCCAATGGTGATCGCCGAGCAGTTCGGCACCCTGGCGACGTTGTTCCCCGACCGTATCGATCTTGGCCTCGGCCGGGCGCCGGGCACCGACCAGCACACCCTGCGCGCGCTGCGCCGCGGCGTGGATGCATCGGAACATTTCCCGCAGGACGTGGTCGAATTGCGTGCGCTGCTCGGCCCGCCGCAGGAGGACCAGTTTCTCCATGCCATCCCCGGCGAGGATACCAATGTGCCGTTGTGGATTCTGGGCTCCAGCCTGTTCGGTGCGCAACTCGCGGCCATACTCGGCCTGCCCTACGCCTTTGCCTCGCATTTTGCGCCGCAGGCGCTGATGCAGGCGGTGGAAATTTACCGCGAGCGGTTCGAGCCGTCAGCGCAGCTTGCCGAGCCATACGTGATGGTCGGCTGCAACGTTGTCGTTGCCGATACGGAAGACGAGGCGAAGCGATTGTTTACCTCGCCGCAACAGAATTCCACCCGCATGGTGCGCGGCACACGCGGCAAGCTGCCGCCGCCGATCGACGATATCGAGACCTTCTGGTCCCCCGCGGAAAAGGCGCAGGCGTCGTCGATGCTGGCCTGTTCGTACTATGGCTCGAAGGACACCATCGGGGCGAAGCTCGAACCACTGATCGAGGCCACCGGCGCGAACGAGCTGATGGTCGCAGGCGCGATCTGGGATCATTCGGCGCGCGTGCATTCCTTCGAACTGCTGGCTGGGGCGATGGGGCAGACCAAGACTTAGGCGCGCCGATCGGCGGGGTGCCGCTGGCGGTGCTTTACGGGTTATCCCCATGGACTATGAAGATTTCAACGCATTCTGCCGCGCCCTGCCGGCCACTACCTATGTCAATCAATGGGGCGGCTCACACGTCTGGAAGGTCGGCGGGAAGGTGTTTGCCGTTGGTGGTTGGGCGGATGGCGAACCTGCCTACACCTTCAAGGTGTCCGACATCGCGTTTGAATTTCTGCGCGATCAGCCGGGCCTGCGGCCGGCACCCTATCTGGCGTCACGCGGTCTGAAGTGGATTCAGCATTATGCCCCGCCGGGACTGGCGGATACGGACTTGCAGGATTACCTGCGCGAATCCCATGATATTGTTTCCCGCGGCCTGACAAAGAAGCTGCGGGCGGAACTGGGGCTCGCCTGATCCGGTCAGCTCTCGCCGCCGGCATATTTCCAGTAGGTATCCTTGCGCAGGACCTGGCCGTCTTCGTTCAGGTGCCAGAGATCGCAGCCGAGCCATTCGAGCCTGTCGCCATTCGCCTCGGTACCGGTGACTGTCCATTCGGAGCACGCCCTGTCGCCGCCCGCCCAGTGACTGTGGATTTCCCATGCCATGTCGGGGATGGACGTGAAGCGCTGCACGCACATGTCGCGGATCGCGGCCTTGCCGCGGAGGGTGGCGCCATCCGGCGGTGCGCCGCGCGATAACAGCCAGACGGAATCTTCCGCAAAATGTGCAACGATCGCTTCAGCGTCGTGGTCATTGAAGGCCTGACAGATCGTCTCGACGATCCGGCGATTGCGTGTTTCTGTTTCCGTCATTGATCTGCGTGTCCCGATAAATTGGAAAATTTCGTCCCGTGTGATCCGATTCCGGGCATGACAGCGTAATCGCACGGAGTGCGACGCAAAAAGCGTTGATCAGAAGATTAAACCCCAGACTGTCCGATTGGCAACGCTGTAAACCAGCGGAATTCCTGAAGCTGCGGCAACAATGCAATTTTAACCTTTTCGCTGTAAGCCGGTCTCAGCGGGTAGGCCGTTGAGAAGCTATTATATTAATATAAACAACAGGTTGTTTGTGTACGCGTGGTAGAGGAATTCAGGTTGCAGGACCAACTGGTAGGGCTTGATGATGCTGCCCGCGCACTTGTTGCAGGGCGGGTCGGAGCGGTTCTGTCTGCCGAAACCACGTCACCGGCAGATCGTCTTGCCGCGGAGATGTTGGCGCAGGACATCGCCCGGGATGTTGTGGAACAGGTGCGTTGCGCACTGTCCAACGCCATCAGAAATGCACATCACCTGCCGCGGCCCCTGGCGATGATGCTGGCCCATGATGTGGATTCGGTTGCATGTCCTTTCCTCGAAGTGACCGAGGTGTTTTCCGAAGCGGACTGGCAATCGCTGATCCTGACAATCTCGCGAAACGCGCGTGTCTCTGTGGCGCGGCGCGAAAACATGCCGGATTCACTCGCCCTGTCCCTCGCTGAGATCGGTGATTCGGTTGTCGCGGAAACCCTGGTGGAAAACGTTGCAGCGCCGATGACGGCGGTTGTCTGCGACACGTTGCTCCAACGTTTCGAATCCGAGATCTGGGTGCTCGACAAAATGGCTGAGCGTCCAGACCTGCTGGCCGACGTGGTGATAAAGCTTACATTGAAGGTTTCTGCCGCCGCGCGGGAGAAACTGGCGGTTCTCTATCAACAGGAAGATTTTACATCGCCCGTCGCGGCCGAGGCGGAAAGTGCTGCGGTTCTGCAGACCGTCGGGTCAATGTCACGCAAGGATCTTGTCGCCGCGGCGGAGACGTTGCATTCCGATGGGCGGCTGACGCCGTTTCTGTTGCTGGATGCCCTGCGTGATCGTCAGCTCGCCTTCCTCGAAGTGGCGCT
This sequence comes from uncultured Alphaproteobacteria bacterium, assembly GCA_905479125.1. Taxonomy (GTDB): domain Bacteria; phylum Pseudomonadota; class Alphaproteobacteria; order MPNO01; family UBA830; genus CAXBCP01. The sequence continues at coordinate 6,745 of CAJQLI010000128.1, forward strand.
ATCTGTAATTTCCGGCCGCAGTATCGAACATGTGCGCAGTGTGCTCGAACGCGCCGATACGGCGACTGTCGACGGTCTGCTCTGCAAGGTGGGCGTGCTGAAACCGATGCTGGACGATTTTCGCACCGAAATAGAGGCCGTGCGCGCCTGCAAGAAATTCTGACGTCAGATCGTCAGGTCCACAGTCAAGGCCCCGGCTTCAGTCCGAGCTGTCATCTGCCGGAAGGCGGTCGCCCGCTGCTGCGACCATATCGCGGACGACCTTGCCCATCAGGTCGATCCCGACACCGCATTTGCACCCTTTGCAACCGACACAGGCGTCGAGGCCGAGTTCCACTGCGTGATCAAGAGCGGCACCTTTTCCTGTTTCCGAGGTCAGTGGGTCCAGCCGGTTTATCTGCAGTTTCAGGAGCGAGAACGGGTTGCCCCAGCGATAGCCCTTCGCCGGATCGGGTGCTGTGCCCGCCGGCATGTCGCCCGGCAGGCCGCCGTCGAAATTGCGGGCATGCATCGGACACTTATCGAGGCAGGCGTAACATTCGATACAGGCCGTCAGCGCGTGATAGTCGTCCGGCGCTTCGACATTTAGATCATTCCCCTGTCCGGCATTTGCCATGCGACCGCGCATCTGGCGTGCAACGCCGTCGCGGCGCACCACCAGATCGCTGAGCGCTGGAAGTGTCGCCATCGGGCTGATGCGATCACCGTCGCGGGCAATGGCCCGGCAGGCAACGCGCGGTTTGTCGTTCACATCCACCGTGCAGACACCACAGTTGCGCGCGCGGCAGCCATAGCGATAGGCGAGATCGGGAATCTCCGTCGCCTGTGCCTGGAGCAATACGTCGAGTACCATCGGCTTTTCATCTTCACCGCGGAGTTGGTAGTCATATTCGACGATGGCTTCCTGTCCATCGCGGCGGGTGACGATTTCGACCTTCATGCTTTTGTTCCTTCACCGATGGCGGCATCGACGCCGCCCGGCGTGATTTCAGGGGCGGCACCGGCTGTCCCCATGATCGCAATATATTTTTTTTCAAGCTGGGCATCCTGCATGCCCGCGGGCAGGGCACGCAGGAATTTGACCTGCGCCTTGCGCTTGGCGTCCTGGTATTTGTAGGACATGATCCGTTTCAACGGAGTGCGTGGACGGGCCACGCGGCGCACCTTCAGGGCGCCGGTGGCCGCGGTGCCGACGATCGTCGAATAGGGCTGCGAAAATGCCGATATCTCCGATTTGTCGAGCCGTACGTGCCCACCCAGGCTGCCATCCCGTTCGCGCGATGCGGCGGCCACGGTTCGGGCCGTCGCGATCAGGTTTCGCAGTTCTTCGAATTCGATAAACGCCTGGTTCCAGTCCGCGTGGTCCGAGATGGCGACATGGTCCAGCTGCCCTTCAAGATCGCTTAGAACCGTTTCCATATGCGCGATCCGTTCGGCGGTGCGCACGGGTCCGATATTGATCCAGCTTTCACGCTGCAATTCACGTTTGAGCGTGGCCGCCGCCCGGTCGCCCTGTTGTCCGAACCTCTTTTCCACGCGGCCGATATAGGCTGTGAAGGCGCCGTCAACCGACCCGCCGTTTGAAGCGCCGTCCGCGCGGTTGGCGTTTTGTGCGGCGGCGTGTCCTGCGCGCGCACCGAATACAGCGCCTTCCGTCAGCGAGGTCGATCCCAACCGGTTGGCACCGAACAGACCGCCCATCGCCTGGCCCGCTGCAAACAGACCGGTAATGCCCTGCGCCGCATCGCCCGCGTTTTCGCCGGCCACGGAGGCACCATCGGCATCGGTGCGGATACCGCCCATCATGTAATGAGCGCTCGGCCGCACTTCCCACGCCTCGTCGCAATTCGCCGCCGCTTTGCCCAATGCCTGGCGCGCAACCTTGTAGGCCGAGGGCAGGGCGCTTGCGAGGAACTTCATGAAATAGGGGCCGGAGCGTGGATGCTTCCGATTAGCCGTCATGTCGAGATAGGCGCCGCCATTGGGCGTGCCGCGACCGTCTTCGACGGCGCGCATGATCGCCGCCGAACATTCCGCGCGGGTCCGGAGGTACACACCATCCAGGATCACCTTGCCGTTCTTGTCGCGCAGCACGCCGAGATAGCTTGCCGTGACCGGCTCGCCGATCAGCAGACCTTCGTAAGACGGCGGCGAGGCAACGCAAAATGGCAGGAATTGAACCTGTTCCATATCTACGAGGTCTGCGCCCGCGCGTGCAGCGACCGCGTACGAATCCCCGGTATTCCCGCGCATGGTGTCCGTTTTCGGGAAGTACAATGTCGACAATCCGCCCGCGGCAATCACGACGGATGGTGCGCGCACCGCGACAAGTGTGCCGCGTGCGGCATCGTAGATCAGCCCGCCGACGACGCGTTTATGTGTGCTGCCATTCCCGTTGTCATCTTCTTCTGTAACCACGTCGAGAAACCAGCAGTCTTCGAGATAGTCGATCCTGCTGTCCTGAATGACCCCGTTCCAGTTGGCGTGGCTGAACGCGATGCCGCTGTTGCGGTGACCGACCGATCGGCGCCGCGTATGGCCGCCCATCGGCAGGGGCAGGGATTTCGGTGTGTCGTTTTCGGTGTCGATGGCCGGGCGCAGGCCCTGAACGCGATAGCGGTCATAGGCCTCCTTGCTGTCCTGTGCGAAGGCATCTGTCAGGGCAGTCACCGGCAGGTCGCCGCCGGCCATCCGCAGGTTTTCCGACAGGGTGGCTTCGGAATCGTCGTCTGAGCCGGATTCGCGGACCGTCGCGAGGCCCTCGGATATTTTGGTATCGGAACATCCGATAGGATCCTTGGAGACGATAAGGACACGCGCGCCAGCCTCCGCGGCAGCCTGTGCGGCATGACTGCCCGCGCCGCCGGAGCCCACCACGATCACATCGTAGTCGCGCCATTCTGTTTCAATTGTCATCTTGGAAAGAGGCCTCCCAGAGCCTGTATCAGGGTGAATCAGAGGTTTCTTCGGTTTTCACGCGTTATTATAGCTTGGCAAAAATGCCATAGCAGGCGTCGCTGATCTACCGGGAACCCGTGATTTTATCTGTGCCGAGGATGCATCCGCGTCGGGGAAATGGCTATACTGGATTAAATCGGGAGCCCCAGCTTATGACAACCGCACTTTATACCCATGCCAGTTCCGCCGAGCACGATACCGGTGCCGGTCATCCCGAGCGCATTGCGCGTATCGAGGCCGTCAACGCGGCGCTTTCCGGTGATTCCTGGTCCGCCCTGATGCGCAAGGATGCGCCGCTGGCGACGAAGGAACAGCTCTCGCGCGTGCATGTGGGTGGCTATGTCGACCTGATTCTCGAAAATATCCCCGAAGAAGGCTACGCGCATCTTGATCCCGATACCGTGCTGTCGCCCGGTACCGGAGAGGCAGCATTGCGGGCTGCGGGGGCGATAATTTCCGCGGTTGACGATGTCTTAGCGGGCACGGTCGATAACGCGTTCTGTGCCGTGCGTCCGCCGGGACACCATGCCGAGCCGGAACGCGGGATGGGGTTCTGCCTGTTCAACAATGTCGCGATCGGCGCATTGCATGCCCGTGCCGTGCACGGTCTGCAGAAAGTGGCGATCGTGGATTTCGATGTTCATCATGGCAATGGCACACAGGCGGCCTTCATCAACGACCCGGACACGCTTTTCGCATCCACCCACCAGTTTCCGCATTACCCCGGCACCGGGGCAGAGAGTGAAACCGGCGTCGGCAATATTTTCAATGCGCCGCTCGACGCCCATGCTGGCGGGGTTGAATTCCGTGCTGCAATGGAAGACCGGATTCTGCCGGGGCTGCGCGCATTTCAGCCTGAAATTGTCTTCGTTTCCGCCGGGTTCGACGCCCATGCGCGCGATCCGCTGGCGTCCCTGCGCTTCGAGGAGCCCGATTTTGAGTGGGCAACGCTAAAACTGCGGGAAATTGCGGGAGAATTCGCTGCTGGAAGGCTTATTTCGACGCTGGAAGGCGGATATGACCTCGAAGCGCTCGGAAACAGCGTTCAGGCCCATGCCGGGGCGCTGGCAGCATCGGTTTAGCCCGCTTCTGGCTGCTTCCGGCAGGGGCGAATTTCTGTGACTGTTTGGGTTTGATTCGCGTGGCGGGTTGCCCTAATCCCCTTCAAATCCTACTCTTTAAGCAATTGAAAGAGGTGCCCCATGGCGGAAAACGCCAAATCATCTGATATCGCCAAAATGTCGTTCGAGGACGCGCTCGCGGAGCTCGAAGATATTGTGCGCACGCTCGAAGGCGGCAAGGGAAAGCTCGAGGAAGCGATCACCGCGTATGAACGTGGTGCGCAGCTCAAGGCTCATTGCGAGAAAAAGCTGAAGGAAGCCCAGGCCAAGGTCGAAAAAATTTCCCTCGGTGCCGGGGGTGAAGCGGTGACGGAGCCCGCAAACATTGACTAACGCCCCATCCGCAGCGGTTGCTGATACGACATCGATAGATATGGATGCCGTTAATCAGTCCGCTGCACCTGTGAAGGACGCATTGACAGGGTTTGCCGAAACGATGACGGCAACGCTGGAATCCCTGCTGCCGCAGAGTGACGGCCCGGAGAGCAAGCTGTTTGAGGCCATGCGGTATTCGGCGCTTGGCTCCGGCAAGTTCCTCCGTCCTTATATCGTGCGCACGGCGGCGTTGATGTTCGATGTGCCCGAAGAGCGCTACCTGCGGGCAGGCGCTGCCGTTGAAATGGTCCATACCTATTCACTTATCCATGACGACCTGCCGGCGATGGATGACGACGACATGCGCCGCGGGCAGCCGTCCTGTCACATCGCTTTCGATGAAGCGACCGCGATCCTCGCCGGGGATTCACTGCTGACGTTGTCTTTCGAAGTGCTGGCCGGGATTAAGACCCATCCGGATCCGCAGGTGCGCAGCGACCTTGTTCTGACGCTTGCCGCGCGCTCCGGTGGTGCCGGTATGGTCGGCGGCCAGATGATTGACCTTGAAAGCGAACATACAGCGGTCGACGCGGCACTGATCGCCCGGCTTGAAACCATGAAAACAGGCGCGCTGATCTCTTATTCAAGCGCCGCTGGTGCCATTCTCGGCCAGGCCGGCGCAGATGCGATTAAGACGCTGGAAACATTCGGCTTTGAACTGGGGCTTGCGTTCCAGATTACTGACGATTTGCTTGACGTTGAAGGCGATGAGGACGATGTTGGCAAAAAGGTCGGCAAGGACGCCGAGGCTGGCAAGGCAACCTTTGTTTCTGCACTCGGGGTCGCCGGTGCCCGGGATGAAGCGCGCCGTGTGACGGATAGCGCGCTGGCCCGCCTGGACATGTTTGGTGCCCGGGCGGACGAGTTACGATCCGTAGCCGAATTCGTCCTCGCCCGGAATAACTAGATTGAGCCAACACACAGAGCCGGAACGTTGACATATATCCGTCGTATTCGTTTCAACACAATGACGCATAATTTTCCAATCAGGGGATGCTAATGGCGCCTCAGACGCCGCTTCTCGATCAGATCAAGACACCCGCCGATCTGAAGAAATTCAAACCCGAAGATCTTCAGCAGATCGCTGATGAACTGCGTGCGGAGACCATTGATGCCGTTTCGGTCACAGGTGGCCATCTCGGCGCCGGTCTTGGCGTGGTCGAACTGACGGTCGCGTTGCATTACCTGTTTGATACACCTGATGACAAGATCGTCTGGGATGTCGGCCACCAGGTCTATCCTCATAAAATCCTGACCGGCCGGCGTGACCGTATCCGCACGTTGCGACAGGGTAACGGACTGTCCGGATTCACAAAGCGGACGGAAAGCGAATACGATCCCTTCGGTGCCGCGCATGCTTCTACCTCGATCTCGGCGGCGCTCGGTTTTTCGGTCGGCAGCGATCTTCAGGGGACCGGCAATAAAGCCATTGCCGTGATCGGCGACGGCGCGATGACCGGCGGTATGGCGTATGAAGCGTTGAACAATGCCGGCGCGATGCATAACAAGCTGATCGTCATTCTGAATGATAACGACATGTCGATCGCCCCGCCCGTCGGTGCGTTGTCGGCCTATCTGTCGCGGCTTATTTCATCGAAATCCTATCGTTCGTTGCGCGATATCGGTCGCCATATGTCGGAAAAATTCCCCCGTCCGATGCAAAAGGCAGCGCAGCGGGCCGAGGAATATGCCCGCGGCATGCTCACCGGCGGCACGTTGTTCGAAGAACTCGGGTTTTTCTATGTCGGCCCGATCGACGGCCACAACATGGAACACCTGATCCCGGTGCTTAAAAATGTGCGCGATGACGAGGCCGAGGGCCCGGTTCTGATCCACGTCGTGACGCAGAAGGGCAAGGGCTACGAGCCCGCTGAACAGTCCAGCGACAAATATCACGGTGTCGGCAAGTTCAACGTCGTTACCGGCGCGCTCGACAAGGGCAAGGCCAATGCGCCGAGCTATACCAAGGTGTATGCCGAAGCCCTGATCAAAGAAGCGCGCGACGACGACAAGATCGTGACCATTACCGCGGCGATGCCGTCCGGTACCGGCATTGATATGTTTGAAAAGGAATTCCCGGATCGCACGTTTGATGTCGGGCTGGCCGAACAGCATGCGGTGACGTTCGCGGCCGGTCTTGCCGCTGACGGGATGAAACCGTTCGCGACGATTTATTCGACCTTCCTGCAGCGTGCGTTCGACCAGATCGTGCATGACGTCGCCCTGCAGAACCTGCCTGTTCGCTTTGCAATGGACCGCGCCGGCTATGTCGGCGCCGACGGACAGACCCATTGCGGGGCATTCGATATTGCCTATCTCGCTTGCCTGCCGAATATGATCGTCATGGCACCGGCGGACGAAGCCGAACTTGTCCATATGGTCGCGACCGCTGTTGATATCGATGGTCAGCCCTGCGCGTTCCGGTATCCGCGCGGCGAAGGCGTTGGTGTCGATATGCCGGAACGTGGCGAGGTCCTGCCCATCGGCAAGGGCCGTATTCTGCGCGAAGGCACGAAGATTGCGTTGCTGGCTTATGGCACGCGCCTGCAGGATTGCCTTGATGCAGCGGAAGAACTGAGCGCCCTTGGCTTGTCGACCACGGTCGCCGATGCGCGTTTTGCGAAACCGCTGGATGAGGATCTTGTGCGTCGGCTTGCCGCCGAGCACGAAGTGCTGGTGACGGTTGAAGAAGGTTCGATCGGCGGGTTTGCCGCCCAGGTGTCACAGTTCCTCGCGATGCAGGGGATTTTCGATGCCGGGCTGAAATTCCGCCCGCTCGTCATGCCCGATACGTTCATGGATCAGGATGCGCCACGCCGCCAGGTTGAACTGGCCGGCCTCACCTGCCCCGATATCGTCGCCACGGCGATGACGGCGCTGGGTATGGAAAGCAAGTCCGAGACGGCCCAGGGGAGGGCCTGAGCCACGGCGTCCCGGCAACGTCCGGACGTTCTTCTTGTTGAACGCGGTCTTGTTGAAAGCCGGACCCAGGCCCAGGCGCTGATCCGTGCCGGCAAGGTATTTGCCGGCGAACAGCGTGTCGACAAACCCGGTACCCCGATTTCCATCGAGCTGGCGCTTGAAGTACGTGGCAAGGAACACCCGTGGGTGTCCCGCGGCGGGATGAAGCTCGATCATGCGCTCCGGACATTCGATATCGATGTCACCGGCGTAACGGCCCTCGATGTCGGTGCGTCGACCGGCGGATTTACCGACGTGCTGCTTACGCACGGGGCGGAGAAAGTCTATGCGGTCGATGTCGGCTACGGCCAGTTGAACTGGAAGCTCCGCAGCGACGACCGGGTCGTCGTCCTTGAACGCCAGAACGCACGCCAGCTCACCGAAGAACATATTCCGGGGCCTGTCGGTATCATTGTTTGCGATGCCAGTTTTATCGGCCTTGAAAAAGTCCTGGCGATACCGCTGACATTTGCCGCGCCGGGTGCGCATTTGGCCGCGCTGATCAAGCCGCAATTCGAAGTCGGCAAGGGTGAGGTCGGTAAGGGCGGTATTGTTCGTGATCCTGAACAGCACCGCGCCGTGTGCGACAAAATCGAATCCTGGGTGAGCGGTATGCCGGACTGGCGCGTGATCGGTATCGATCAAAGCCCGATCACAGGCGCGGAAGGCAATATTGAATTCCTGATCGTCGCCCGGCGTGATGGCGAATGAGGAATCCCGTCTGATGGATGTTCTGATCAACCGACTGGGCGCGCGCGGCGACGGGATTGCCGAGACTGCCGATGGCCCGGTCTATGTGCCCTTTGCCCTGCCCGGCGAGAAGGTGAGCGTACGCGTTGGTAAGTCGCGGGGCGATGGCCGGGCGGCGGATCTGCGCGACGTTCTGTCCCCGTCCGCTGATCGACAGGCAGCTATGTGCAGGCATTTCGGCCCGGGCGAAAACGGCTGCGGCGGCTGTGTCTCCCAGCATCTGGTGCCCGGCGCCTATACCGACTGGAAGCGGGGTGTCGTGTCCGCTGCCCTTGCCCGTCACCGCATCGATGTAGAGGTTCTGCCGGTTATCTCGGTGTCGCCCGCCAGCCGCCGACGTGTGCGCCTCGCGTTTCGTAATCTGGCGGGGGGTATGCTGATCGGATTTCGCAGCGGCCGCAGTGACCGCATTGTCGAGATTACAGAATGCCCGGTCGCGATGCCCGAAATTGTCGCCCTGATTCCGCGCCTGCGCGATTTTCTCGCCGGTCATGCGGACCGGGGTGAAATTGCAATCACTCATACTGATAAAGGTGCGGACGTTGTCGTGTTCTGCCGCAAGGAGCCGGACCTCGACCTGCGTATGGACGCGCCTGCCTTTTGTACCGATGCCGGAATTGCGCGTCTTGCGTGGTCTACGGGTGAGGGCACCTTCAACGCAGAGCCGCCTGAGCCGGTGATCGTGCTGGAAACGCCCAGCGTCGACTTTGGTGGAACTACGGTACACCTGCCTTCCGACAGTTTTCTCCAGCCGACGGCGGAAGGCGAGGCCGCTTTGCGCGGCTTTGTGCTCGATGCCGTGGGTAAGGCCGACGTCGTGATAGATCTCTATGCCGGTTGCGGTGCTTTCGCTCTGCCGCTGGCAGAGGCGGGAAAAACGGTAACGGCAATCGAAGGACTGGCCGCCCAGACAGCGGCAATCCGGAATGCCACGCCTCGGGTTGGAGGCGCGGCATTGAAAGTCGCCGCCGAGACCCGCGACCTAGCGCGCCAGCCGCTGCGCACCGAGGAACTGGCAGGATATGATGCCGTGGTGCTGGATCCGCCGCGTGCCGGCGCTGCCGCACAGGTGGCCCTGCTGGCGGCGGGCGATGTGCCGACAATCGTCTATGTATCATGTAACCCCGCGACCTTTGCCCGTGATGCGCGTGTACTGATTGATGGCGGGTATGTGTTGTCCGCGATCCAGCCGGTTGACCAGTTCCTGTGGTCGTCCCATGTCGAGCTTGCATCGGTGTTCCGGCGGGCCTGACGGTCTGCTATCTACGAAACAATCAAGTTGGCTGAACGGAGAGACCAAATATGACTTTTATCGCAATGAACCGGTTCCAGGTGGTCAAGGGCCGTGAGAAGGATTTCGAGGACGTCTGGCTGAACCGTAAATCCCAGCTTGAAGACGTGCCGGGGTTCGAGGAATTCAACCTGCTGCGCGGCCCCGAAAACGAAGATCACACGCTCTATGCGTCACACACAATCTGGGCGGATCGGAGCGTATTCGAAGACTGGACGAGGTCCGAGGCGTTCCGCGAGGCTCATAAGGGGGCGGGGAGCCGCGGCGATATGTATCTCGGCCATCCGAATTTCGAAGGCTTCGATATCATGGACGCAGCGACGGTCACGAAAAAGTAGTTCAGTCGTATCCCGGGGGTGGCGTGAAACCCCGGAAGCTTTCTTCCAGCAGTTCGGCGAGGCGGATACAGCGCCGGTCATGGGCTTCCGGGCCGATGATCTGCATGCCGATGGGCAATCCGTCCTTGCTCATGCCTGCCGGCGCAAGCGTTGACGGCAGGTGCGCTGCCGAGGCAAGGCCGATCCAGTAATAGGTGTCGGCGTTCGGCCGCTGGGTGCCGTCGACGTCGAGATACTGGTCCTGGCGTTTGAGGTCGCGCATATGCGGAAACGCGGCAGTCGCCATCATCGGGGTCAGCAACGCGTCGACATTACCGAAGAATGAGCGCCACAGGCTGCGCAGCTTTTCGCGCCGGTCGCAGGCATGGAGCCATGCCTGATGCCGCTGGCTGAGGCTGCGGAACTGCACGGGGTCGTAGTTCATGTCGCCGGCGCTGAACCCCGCGGCTTTCTTGGCAATCTCTGCGGCCTGTTCGTCGGATAGCCGGCCCGACGTCGCACCGCGCAGAACTGTCAGGTAAAGCAGCCAGAGCGCATCGCTGGGCATCGGCATTTCGGGGTCACGGATGACCGTCGCACCTTCATCTTCAAGGTGCTTTGCGGCGTTCTCCAGCGCGGCGCTAGTGTCGTTGTCGACCGGATAGGCCGCATCATTCGTAATCACGGCGATGCGGAAATCACGCAGACGGGTGCGTGGCTCGTCCGGCAGGTCCAGCTGCCAGGCGCCGGGGGCCTCGGGGTCTGCACCCGCGACGATGTCGAGCGACAGCCGCAGGTCCTGTGCCCGCCGCGACAACGGCCCGGCGACCATGATGTCGGGGTCGGCTTCGTCGGGGCCGAGCGCATGGCCGCGCAAGGGCACGATGCCGTATGTCGGTTTATGGCCGTATACGCCGCAGCAATGGGCGGGGACGCGGATTGAACCACCGATATCGCTGCCGATCTCCAGCCCGGTCATCCCTGCAGCCAGCGCCGCCGCCGCGCCGCCGGACGACCCGCCCGGTGTGCGGGTTGTATCAAACGGATTGACGGTCACGCCGTAGATTTCGTTGAAAGACTGCCATTCCGCGAGGTCGAGCGGCACGTTGGATTTCCCCATCACGATCGCGCCTGCGGCTTTGAGGCGCTGCACGGTCAGCGCATCGCGCGCGGCAGCGTGATTCCGCCGGTCCGGCCGGCCGAACGTGGATGGATGCCCGGCAAGGTCGAAGGATTCCTTGATCGTCATTGGTACGCCGTGCAGCGGGCCTGTATCGGCACCGGCTGCAAGAGCCTCATCGGCAGCAGTGGCGGCGCGCCGCGCTGCTTCTTCATCCACGATGATGATGGCGTTCAGGGCCGGGTTGAAATGGTTGATCCGGGCCAGGTATCCGTCCAGCAGTTCAGTGGCGGATATGCGCTTGGCGCGAATTTCGGCGGCAAGTTCTGCCGCTCCCATAAACCAGGGGTCCATTTAAACTCTCATTTCTATCATTGTGCAGCTTGTCATCGGGTAGATCACACGGCGGGGTCCGGCACGCGTTGCCAGATGCGCTCGATCATCGCAAATTCGAACATGTCTTCAGCCGTGTAGGGATCGTTGCGGTGAAAATCCTCGACGGTTTTTCTATCCGCTTCGAACACGATGACATTGCCGGTCACGTCGCGAATATCGACATCACCTGATGTGTCGATATCGTCGCCGACCAGTCCGCCGCCATAGACGATCATGCCGAGAAAAGGTTCCTGATAGGCAGCGTGTGCCGGTTGAAGCTCGGCGCGTTGATCTGCGCGGCCCGGCCGGTCTCGTCTGATGAGTGCGTAGCGCACGTTCCGGCTCTCCTCGTTGACGGCGTTGCTGCCCCTTGATTAGCCGGTCTGGCCTCGGTGCCGCAGCAGGTGATCGGCCAGCACGCAGGCCATCATGGCTTCGCCGACCGGCACGCCACGGATGCCGACGCAGGGATCGTGACGGCCCTTGGTGGCTATTTCTGTGTTTTTACCCTGGCGGGTGACGGTCTGGCGCGGTGTCAGGATTGAACTTGTCGCCTTGACCGCAAAGCGCACGACGAGGTCCTGCCCGGTGGAAATACCGCCGAGCACGCCGCCTGCGTTATTGGACTGGAATTCAACTTCGCCGTCTTTCATCCGCATCTCGTCGGCGTTTTCTTCGCCGGTAAGCGCCGCCGCACCGAAGCCTGCACCGATTTCGACACCCTTGACCGCATTGATGCTCATCATTGCGGCGGCGAGGTCGCCATCCAGCTTGCCGTATATCGGCGCGCCCAGCCCTGCCGGAATGCCCGACGCGACGACCTCGATCACCGCGCCGACGGATGAGCCCTGCTTGCGGATGGCGTCGAGATAGGTTTCCCATTCTTTTGCCGCAGCCGCATCGGGGCACCAGAACGGGTTCTTGGCGACGGTTGCCCACCGCCAGTTGTCGCGATCGATGATCCGGTCACCCATCTGCACCATGGCACCGCGGATTTTGATCTTGCTGCCGAGTACCTTGCGGGCAATGCCGCCGGCCGCGACACGGCAGGCGGTTTCACGCGCGGATGAACGTCCGCCGCCGCGATAATCGCGGATGCCGTATTTCTTCCAGTAGGTGTAATCCGCATGACCCGGACGGAACTTGTCCTTGATGTCGCTGTAATCCTTCGAGCGGGCATCCTGGTTGCGGATCATCAGGCTGACCGAGGTCCCGGTCGTCTTGCCCTCGAATACGCCGGACAGGATTTCGACCGTATCGGGTTCGCGGCGCTGGGTGACGAAGCGGGAAGACCCGGGCTTGCGCTTGTCGAGCCATGTCTGGATTTCGGCCTCGGTGATCTTGATCCCCGGTGGGACGCCATCGACCACGCAGCCGATTGCCGGCCCGTGGCTTTCGCCCCACGTGGTGACGCGAAACAGGTGGCCGAAGCTGTTATCGGACATGTCGTCGTTCTTTCTAGACGGTCGCTATATCCGGCGCGTCCACCGATTTCATTCCAACGACGTGATAGCCGGAATCCACGTGATGCACTTCGCCGGTGACGCCTGATGACAGATCGGACAGCAGGTAGAGACCCGCGCCGCCGACATCTTCGATCGTCGAGTTACGCTTCAGCGGCGAATTCAGCTCGTTCCATTTCAGGATATAGCGGAAATCGCCGATGCCCGATGCGGCCAGCGTTTTGATCGGCCCGGCCGAGATGGCATTCACCCGAATGTTTTCGCCGCCGAGATCGACCGCAAGGTAGCGGACGCTGGCTTCTAGCGCTGCCTTTGCCACACCCATGACATTGTAATGGGGCACAACGCGTTCGGCGCCGGCATAAGTCAGCGTCAGCAGGCTGCCGCCGTTTTTCATCAGCGGGACTGCGCGTTTGCATATGGCGGTGAACGAATAGCAGGAGATATTCATCGTCATCGCGAAATTTTCGGGCGATGTGTCGACATAGCGGCCCTTGAGTTCATCCTTGTCGGAATAGGCGATGGCATGGACCACGAAGTCGAGCCCGCCCCATTCTTTTTCGATGGTATCAAAAGTCGAATCGATGCTCGCGGCATCGGTGACATCGCAGGGAAGGACCATCTTGGCGCCGATGGAATCGGCGAGCGGCCGGACGCGTTTTTCCAGCGCTTCTCCCTGAAACGTAAAGGCAAGCTCCGCACCGTGATCAGACAATGCCTTGCTGATACCCCAGGCGATGGACCGGTCATTCGCGACCCCCATCACCAACCCTCGTTTTCCGCGCATCAACGCCCCGGCGTCCGACATGCCAACCTCGTTTTTTCTGAAGGCGGGCGGCGCCGAATGGGCCGCTTCCGCAGACTTCTGCATCCTACACAATCGCTGCGACCGGTCAATTTCGTCGGCGCGATAATCATGGAAAAGAAAAGAGGACCACCCGACAGGGCAGTCCTCCGTGTTATCCGGTTTGAACCGGTCTGCTTCTCGCTTGCCTGATCAGTTTTTGACCTTCCAGGTGCCGTCCGGCATGCGGCAGGCAGTGCCATAGGCTTCTTCGGTCTTGCCGCCGACGGTGACGGTCTGCTGATATTCGCGGCAGTACTCGCCCGAGGGTGCCTGATAGGTGTTGGTCGGCGTAATCGTGCCGCTATTCCCGCTATCCGGATTGCTCCAGTTCGACGTATGGCCGACCTTCGTGGCCTCCAGCGAGTACTGGGCGGATTGTTTCATGGCTGCCCTGTCGGCATTGTCGAGCGACTGGCCGACCTGGTTGCCGAGATACGCGCCGGCAAGAGCACCCAGTGCCGTGCCGACCAGCTTCCCCGTGCCTTTCCCGAATTGCGCGCCGAGCAGGCCACCCGCTGCCGCGCCGACCAGCGTGCCGCCGGTCTGTTTGTCGCCCTGGCCCGCACAGCCGGCGAGCGCGAGTGCCGATGCCGCCACCAGCGGGATCAGGAACTTGCCCGGTTTCGCTATTGCAGTCTTAATTGATGTAAGTGTCATGTCGTGCCCTTTCGATCCGCAACCTGACACCGGCCATATGAGTGACTCAACCGGTGCCGATTACGTATATAGGATATAACCGCCCCTCGGCGATTGACCGTAATTAATCCCCCGTCCCCTAGAAATGGGGATCGGCGGGGTGGAATTGCAAGGGTCGTTCGGGATTTTGGCGAAATTGTGGCAGGATCGCGATAACGTTCCAGTTTTCGGCCAGTTTTCGGCCGTTATTAGGCTTTTGGGACAGAATTGCGGCATTTTTGAGAGAGTGAAATGACCGATATACGTGATGATGCACCGTTGGAACTCTTCCAGAGCTGGCTGGCCGAGGCAACCGAATCGGAGCCCAATGACCCGACAGCGATGACGGTGGCAACGGCGGATGCCGATGGCATGCCATCGGCCCGTATGGTGCTGCTCAAGGATGCCGATGAAAGGGGCTTCGTGTTCTATACCAACACGGAAAGCCAGAAGGGGTGCGAGCTGGATGAGAACCCGCGCGCAGCCCTGGTGTTTCACTGGAAGACGCTGCGTCGCCAGGTCCGCGTAAGTGGTGCCGTCGAGCGCACGAGCGATGCCGAGGCGGATGCATATTTTGCCAGCCGGGCACGCGGCAGCCAGATTGGCGCCTGGGCGTCCGAGCAGTCACGATCGCTGGGTGGAAGGTTCGAGCTGGAAAAACGGGTGGCGAAATTCGCCGCCAAGTTCGGTGTCGGCAGCGTCCCACGGCCGCCGCACTGGACCGGTTACAGGGTCGTCCCGGCCCGATTCGAGTTCTGGCAGGACAAACCGTTCCGTTTGCATGAGCGCATCATCTATAAGCGCACAGCGGCCGGTGACTGGTCGACGGATCGCATTTTTCCCTGATTACGCTCCTTCAGCCTTGTCGAAACACCGTCCTGTCGCTTTTTCCGAAATCTGCACCCTTGATGCAGATCCCAAAACGCCCCATTGTCATGGAAATATAATCGGTACCGGCTAATGCCGGACCACGCGGCGCAGGGAGAATGCTATGAGCTTTAAGACAATATTGGTTCCGGTCAGTTCACCCGAGGCGAGCGCCTCTACGCTGACGACGGCGCTTCAGGTCGCGCGGCGCTGGAATTCTCACCTCGAAATCATGCATGTCCGCGCCGACCCCCGGGGGCTGGTGCCCTATACCGGCGAAGGGATGGACGGCTCCATGATTGAAGAGATCATGGACGTCACCGAACGCGAGGGCGGGGAACGTGCGGTCCAGACAAAGGCGATGTTCGATGCGTTCAGCGCGGAACACGGCCTGACGATTTCTGACAAACCGCTTGCCGATGCGGGCGTGACGATCTCGTGGCGCGAGGAAACCGGCCGCGAGGACGAGGTCATCGCGCTCCGTGGCCGTCTGTATGACCTGATCGTGGTCGGTCGTCCGGTTGCGGATACGCCCTTGCCGTCGCCGATCACCCTCGAAGCCGCGTTGCACGATACCGGTCGCCCCATTCTGGTGGCGCCGCCCGTTGCGACCGCTTCCTGCGGAAAGCATATCGCGGTTGCGTGGGAAGCGAGCCCCGAGGCCGCGCGCACGATCGCCGTGTCTATCCAGGCGCTGGTCGAAGCAGATGAAGTGACGGTGCTTGACCCGAAGCTGCCACAGCCCCTGCCGCTCGATTCAGCGGATCTGGTGGACCGGCTACGCTGGCACGGCGTGGACGCCAAAATTCATGCCTTTGATGTTTCTGCGACCGAAGTCGGCGCGGCGTTCCTGAAGCACGCCGCGGCGGTTGGTGCGGACATGCTGGTGAAGGGGGCCTATTCCCAGAGCAGGCTGCGCCAGATGGTACTGGGCGGGAGGACGCGATATATCCTGAACAACGCCACGATGCCGACACTTCTTGCCAAATAGGCAGAACCGGATAGCAGGAGAAAACCCGAGCCCGTGACCGATCCGACCAGGACACTTATTCTGACAGGTGCGAGCCGCGGGATCGGCCATGCAACGGTGCGGCGTTTCAGCGAAGCGGGCTGGCGGATTATCACGTGTTCGCGCGAAGACGTCCCCGATGCCTGCCAGTATGATCCCAACTGGGCCCATCATATTCCAGCCGACCTGAGCGACAGCGCCGATCTTGAGGCCTTCCTCCAAGAAGCCAATGAATTCCTTGGCAAGGACGGGCTGTCTGCGCTGGTGAACAATGCCGCGGTATCGCCGAAGACGTCCTACAAGGAGCGCCTCGGTGCGCTCAATGGCGACCAGGATGCCTGGCAGGAAGTTTTCAACCTGAACCTGTTTGCTCCGCTGGCGCTCTGCCGGGGTTTTGCTGCCGCATTGCATCGCGGCAAGGGGTCGGTGGTGAATATTACATCGATCGCCGGACATTCGATCCACCCGTTCGCCGGTTCCGCTTACTCGGTATCAAAAGCGGCACTGTCTTCGCTGACCAAGGAACTGGCTGTCGAATTTGCCGCGCTCGGCGTGCGCGTCAACGCGGTTGCCCCGGGCGAAATCGAGACCGAAATGGTCGGCCCCGAATATGAATCCCTGCTCCCCCGCATCCCGCTAAACCGTATGGGCACGGCGGCGGAAGTCGCGGGCGTGGTGTACCAGCTTTGCTCGGACGATTTCGGCTATGTGACGGGCACGGAACTGTTCGTCACCGGCGGCCAGCACCTGCTTTAGTGGCTGCCAGGCAGTGACGCCCGCGACTGCAACCTAGTCTTCCGGCAGGGGGATAAATTCTTCCGCGTCGCCGGGGACGGTCTCGAAACCGCCGGATTTCCAGCGCGCCTTGGCGGCTTCCATGCGGTCGGGGTCGCTGGATACGAAATTCCACCAGATCGTGCGTTTGCCGTCGAGCGGTGCGCCGCCGAGCTGCATGAAACGGGTGTCGGCTGTTGCCGTGATGTCCAGCGTCGCATCCGCGTTGAAGACGATCATCTTGCCGCTGTCGTGAACGTCACCATCGACGACAAGCGCGCCACTGACGACGTAGATCGCGCGTTCCTGATGGTTGTCGGGAAGGTCAATGGCAGCTCCCGCAGGAGCTTCGCCATGCAGGTAGAACATTGGCGAGAAAACACGGACTGGCGTTTCCTGCTCGAATGCGTTCCCGGCGATGAGTCGGTACTGCACGCCATTGCGGTCGAACATCGGCAGGTCGGCGGCGGTGTGGTGGGCAAAGCTCGGGGCGGTTTCCTCATCCGCGAGGGGCAGGCCGATCCACGCCTGAATGCCTTCCATCGGTACGTCACGGGCAAGGTCTTCGTCGGACGTGCGCTCCGAATGGGTGATGCCGCTTCCCGCTACCATCCAGTTCACCGCGCCTGGTTCGATCGACAATTCGGTTCCAAGGCTGTCACGATGAAGGATTGCGCCCTCGAACAGGTAGGTGACGGTGGCGAGGCCGATATGTGGGTGAGGGCGGACGTTGACGCCTTTTCCGGCAGGGAAAACCACTGGTCCTATATGATCGAAAAAAACAAAGGGCCCGACTTCGCGACGTTTCGCGTAAGGCAGCACACGACGGACTTCGAAATCGCCAAGGTCCCTGGCGCGCGGCTCGATAACGAGGTCGATGGAAGCCGTCATGGAACGACCGCGTTCAGACCCGGTCGTGGAAAGCGTGGAGCCAGGTAAGTCGTGATTCCGCGAGGGCGATATCGTGTTTCAGCCAGTCCTGGAAATAGGCGTCATGCGCGTCGGTATTCAACAGGTCGTTCAGCCGGGCGAGTTCCAGCTCACTGGCATCGATCATGAGATCGACCTGGTCCCGGCGTTCTTCCGCGTCAAGTAGCGACAGGAAGCGCATCTTCAGCGCGATGACCAGTTTGGATACGTCGGTCAGGGGCGGCCGCACCGTCGCTTTGAGAAGCGCAAGCAATTCGGTGCGCCCTTCTTCGGTGAGGGTCAGCGGCGGGTCTTTTTCTTCCCCCACCGGCTCTACAAGACCTTCGTAGCGGAGCATCTCTATCGATGGGCCGGTCAGTTCGAGAGAAGGACCGGCAATACGCCCGACGAACTGGCGGACGGCATTTGCAAGATCGGCATAGGCGAGCGGACCTTCGGACAGGATGCCGAGCGCGGCAAGTCTGATCGTTTCCTTCGGCAGAAGTGAATTATCGCTGAACATGGCGTTTATACGTCCCGATTTGCGGTCCGGATTTAGGCCGGACCTGTCAGGCGGCAGCCCGTATAGACAGCCTGCCCCAAATTTCCTGCAGGGATGTTACCAGATGCGCCATATCCGAGTCAGTATGTAATGGAGTCGGCGTTAACCTTAACCGTTCCGTCCCTTTAGGGACGGTCGGGTAGTTGATCGGCTGGACGTAGATATTATGCCGGTCCATCAGTTCGTCCGTTACCTGCTTGCACAGCACGGGGTCGCCGACCAGTACCGGGACGATATGCGACACTGACGGCATGACCGGCAGGCCTGCATCACGCAGCATTGCCTTGAGGGTGGCGGCGCGTTCCTGGTGAATTTCACGTTCCGCGTTGCTCGATTTGAGGTGTCGGACGCTTGCCAGTGCACCGGCCGCAACGGCAGGCGGCATGGATGTCGTGAAAATAAAGCCCGATGCGTAGGATCGTACGAAATCGATCATTGCCGCCGAGCCTGCGATATAGCCGCCGACCACACCGAACGCTTTTGCCAGTGTGCCCTGAATGACGGTGATCCGGTCCATCACGTTATCACGTTCTGCAACGCCGGCGCCGCGTGGTCCGTACATGCCGACGGCATGGACTTCATCGAGATAGGTCATGGCGTTGTACTTGTCGGCGAGATCGCAGATTTTTCCGATGGGCGAGATGTCACCATCCATCGAATAGACGGATTCGAATACGATCACCTTGGGGCGGTCGATATCTATCGCCCGAAGCTTGTCTTCGAGGTCTGCAAGGTCGTTATGGGCGAAGACGACCTTGTCGGTCAGGCTGTGACGGATGCCTGCAATCATCGAGGCGTGGTTGTCTTCGTCGGACACCAGCACGCAATCGGGGATATGCGCGCCGATGGTCGACAGCGCGGCCTCGTTGGCGACGAAGCCTGACGTAAAGACCAGTGCGGCCTCGGTGCCGTGGAGATCGGCAAGTTCCTGTTCGAGCAGCACATGATAGTGGGTAGTGCCGGAAATATTTCTCGTTCCGCCGGCTCCGGCCCCGACTTTGTCGATGGCCTCTTTCATCGCTGCGCGCACGACCTGGTTCTGGCCCATGCCGAGATAATCGTTCGAGCACCAGACTGTTACTTCGTCCACGCCGGATTCGGTGTGGCTGGCGGCGCGGGGAAACGCGCCTGCCTTGCGTTCCAGGTCTGCGAAGACGCGGTAGTTACCTTCCGACCTCAGGTCCGAGATGCGGTCGGCGAAAAATTTTTCATAGTCCATTTATCGAGGCTCTCCACGGGGCGGCCCGCCTTTTTAACGGTGCCGGTGCCAAACTGGTTAACGAAATGTGACCAATGATTATTAAACAATAGTAAACGACGTACGAAATGGAAACACGCGAAGGTCTATCTTAATCCGACCTAACCGCCAATTGCGCCGTTTTGCCGCGCCGGAAGGGCGAAAAACGTTCAATTTCCGGTGAAGACGCATGATTTCTGCACGTTCCCGGGGGTGAAGCTCTATCCGGTTTCGTCCAGCGCGGCGGCAAAACGGTCGAACATCCGGTCGATCTCCGCGTCCGAGATAATCAGCGGCGGCGAAAACGCGATGCGGTCGCCCAGGGCGCGGACGATCAGGCCGTGTTCCTGCGCCCGGGCAACGAGATCAGGGCCTGTTTTCCCCGGCGGATCCAGCGGCGCGCGGGTTTCCTTGTCGGCGACCAGTTCGATTGCGCCGACAAGTCCGACACCCATGGTCTCTCCCACGAGTGGATGATCGGCAAAGGAATGCAAGCGTTTCAGGAATGGCAGGCTTGCCTGTTTGACCCGGGTCACCAGATCCATTTCTTCATAAATTTTCAGCGTCTCGAGCGCGACGGCAGCCGGCACCGGGTGCCCTGAATACGTAAACCCGTGTCCGAACGTGCCGATTTCTTCCGTCTGCGGCGCGATGGCGTCAAACACGCGCTTGTTGATCATGATGGCGGCAATGGGGATGTAGCCCGATGTCAACGCCTTGGCACATGTCAGAATATCGGGCTCCAGCCCGTAGGTCTGGCTACCCCACATTTCGCCGGTGCGCCCGAAACCGCAGATGACTTCATCGGCGACGAACAGGACGTCGTGTTTTTTCAGCACTGCCTGGATTTTCTCGAAATAGGTTGCCGGGGGCACGATTACGCCGCCTGCACCCATGACGGGTTCGGCAAAGAACGCGGCGACCGTGTCCGGACCTTCTTTGATAATCATGCGATCAAGGCTGTCTGCGCAGCGCGTGGCGAATTCTTCCTCGGTCTCGCCGTCTTCGCCGTATCGATAGAAATGTGGCATGTCGGTGTGCAGGAAGCCGTCAAGCGGCAGGTCGAACGCCGTGTGGTTGGTCGGTACGCCAGTGATGCTGGCGGCGGCGATGGTCACGCCGTGATAGGCCTTGAAGCGGCTGATGATCTTTTTTTTGTTCGGACGGCCGAGCGCATTGTTCAGGTACCAGACCATTTTGACCGCGCTATCGGCAGCCTCGGAACCGGAATTGCAGAAAAACACTTTCTCCATCGGCACTGGTGCCAGGGCGAGCAGCCGCTCGGCAAGTTCGATTTGCGGTGGGTGACTTTTCTGGTTGAACCCGTGATAGAAAGGCAGGATGCGCATCTGGGCAGCGGCGGCATCCGCCAGCCTGTCTTCGCCGAAGCCGAGCGATGCGCACCACAGGCCCGACATACCTTCGATGTATTCATTGCCGTCTTCGTCCCAGACGTTCACACCCTTGCCGCGGGTGATCACGAGTGACCCGTCACGCGCATTGGCGACGGCGTCGGAATAGGGATGAAAGACTGTTTCTGCATCGCGGCGGCTGAACGAATTTGCGCCGCGAGGGTTCTTGCCGTGGGACGGTGTGCCGTCGGGTGCGTTCATGCCGGTAATCCCGCCTGTGTCAGCCGCCAGATCAGCCGCCGGTCACACTCATATGACGCGTCACCGATGGTGATGCCCGGCGACGGTCGATGATAAAGTCGTGGCCCTTGGGCTTCCGCCCTATAGCCTCGTCGATCGCGTTCATCAGGAAAGCGTCATCGTCTGTGCGCAACGGTTCGCGCAGGTCTGCTGCATCTTCCTGGCCGAGACACATGTAAAGCGTGCCGGTGCAGGTCAGGCGCACGCGGTTGCAGGATTCGCAGAAATTATGGGTCATCGGCGTAATGAAGCCGATACGACCGCCGGTTTCCGCGACGCGGACATACCGCGCGGGGCCACCCGTCGTGTCGTCTATATCGTTCAGTGTCCATTGTTTCTTCAGCTCGGCGCGCACCATTGAAAGTGGCCAGTACTGATCGAGCCTTGCCTCGCCGCCGATTTCGCCGAGCGGCATGACTTCGATAAATGTCAGATCGAACCCGCGCTCGCCGCACCAGGCGACCATTTTGTGAATTTCGTCGTCATTGACCCCTTTGAGGGCGACGGCATTGATCTTGATTTTCAGACCGGCAGCGTCGGCGGCATCGATCCCGCGCATGACTTTGTCGAGCTTCCCCCATCGGGTGATCATCGCGAATTTATCTGTGTCGAGCGTATCGATGGAAATGTTGACGCGCCGCACGCCGGCGGCATAAAGCGCGGTCGCGTAGCGTTCAAGCTGACTTCCGTTCGTGGTCAGGGTGAGCTCTTCGAGCGCGCCTGTATCAAGGTGCCGTCCGAGCCGCTCGAACAGCCACATGATGTCGCGCCGGACCAGCGGCTCGCCGCCCGAGATGCGCAGCTTGCGGACGCCACGGGTGACGAAGGCGCTGCACAGCCGGTCGAGTTCCTCGAGGCTGAGCACGTCAGACTTCGGCAGGAAGGTCATGTTCTCGGACATGCAGTAGACACAGCGGAAGTCACAGCGGTCGGTGACCGATACCCGTAGATAGCTTACATGCCGGTCATACGGGTCGATCAGAAGGTTGTTGCCGGCCTCTGTTCCCGCCGTGGGAACGATACCCTTGGGTGCAAGTGTCGCCGTGTCCGTGGCCATTTGTCGTGATCCCTGGGGCGGTCTGGCGCCCG
>CAJQLI010000129.1 GCA_905479125.1 uncultured Alphaproteobacteria bacterium
TGGCGAGTGGACGGTCGAGACCGACCGCGGCCAGGCCCTGCACGCCCGCTATTTCATTATGGGTGTCGGCTGCCTGTCCGCCCCGATCAAGCCAACATTCGAGGGCGAGGCCGACTTTACCGGAGAGACCTACCAGACGAGCATCTGGCCGAAAGAACCCGTGGACTTCAAAGGCAAACGCGTCGGTATCATCGGCGTTGGATCGTCGGCGATCCAGGCCGGGCCGCTGATCGCCGAGGAAGCCGAACACGTCTACATCTATCAACGCACGCCGAACTACGTCGTGCCGTCGCAGAACCGCCCGCTGACACCCGAAGAAGTCAGGGACATCAAGTCCGACTACAAGGGGTTTCGCGCAAAGGCCTATGCCGGTCTGACAGCCTTCCTGTTTGAGCGCCACGACCAGTCGGTTTTCGACCTGTCCCCCGACGAACGCCGCGCCCGGTTCGACGACTACTGGAATATCGGCGGCCTGCCCTTCCTCGGCGCGTTTAACGATATCCTGTTCAACGATGACGCCAACCAGGCCTGCATCGATTACTGGCGCAGCCGTATCGAGGAGATCATCGACGATCCGAAGCTGGTCGACCTGCTGACCCCGGACGAGGAATTCGGCTGCAAGCGGCTCTGCTCCGGGACCGGGTTCTACGAAATGTTCAACCGCGACAATGTCACGCTGGTCGATGTGCGGGGCACGGGCATCGAACGTTTCACCCCGACGGGCTTGCGGGCCGAGGGCGTCGACTACAATCTGGATACCATCATCTTCGCCACCGGATTCGATGCCATGACCGGCAGCGTCACGCGGATCAGGATCACCGGCAAAGGCGGCCAGACCATTCAACAGAAATGGGCCGAAGGACCGAAAACCTATCTCGGCCTGATGATTTCCGGATTCCCCAACATGTTCAACATGGTCAGCGCCGGCAGCCCGTCGGTTCTGGCAACCATGGTAACCGCCGCCGAACAGCACGGCGACTGGGTCGGCGAATGCCTCGACCACATGCGCGAGACCGGCAAGACAGTGATCGAGGCGACACCCGAGGCAGAGGCCGAGTGGACGGCCGAGGTAAAACGCGCGGGCGATGCATCACTGCGCACAAACTGCGATTCCTGGTACGTCGGATCGAATATCGAAGGCAAAGCGCGGGCCTTCGCACCCTATATCGGCGGCTGGCCGCCCTATGTCGCCAGATGCAATGCCGAAACGGCAAGCAAGTACGAGAACTGCGTGCTGAGCGCCGTTTAAAGCGCGTTTTTTAGTATTTGTCGGCGCCGGTGCGGTTTCGCGTCAGCGAAGATTCCGCCCTACTCGGCAGCAATCGCCGTCGCCGTATCCAGCCGGTAGCCGTATTTCTTATCGAGACCGAGATCGCGGCAGATATCCAGACCCGTCTGCAGGGCCGCCG
Source organism: uncultured Alphaproteobacteria bacterium (assembly GCA_905479125.1). GTDB lineage: Bacteria > Pseudomonadota > Alphaproteobacteria > MPNO01 > UBA830 > CAXBCP01. The sequence goes on from CAJQLI010000129.1 coordinate 1,410, forward strand.
GATCAAGCTGCTGCAGCGGCGCGCGCAACGGCCCGGCAGGCAGGCCGACGGCGCGCATCAGGCTTTTCACCGCCACCGGGTTGATTGCCGAATAGGCGAAATGCAGCATCGGCAGGTTGGTCAGCCACGCCTCGCGGCAGGCAAAGGCGTCGTCGCCGGTCGCCCAGGGCGTGGAAATCACGGCCATTTCGGCGGGGATGATATTGCCCGTCATATTGGCCGTGCCGTGGCCGCCCAGCGCCATCATCGGCACGACAAGGCCGAGATTGGGCGAACAGCAGCACATCAGCGACATGTGGGGCTTGGCCGCACAGACCTGTGCGACCTGGCCGACCCGGGTGGTGGATTCCTTCAGCACGGTAAAGCGCGGATGCTCGGCGATGCGCAGCAAATCCTCGGTCTTCAGGTCGGTGCCGACCCGCGGCGGGTTGTTGTAGAAGCCGAGCGGAATGGTGGATTGATCGGCGACGTCGAGGCAGAACTGCACGATGTCGGCGTTCGATGCGCAGATATAGGCAGGGGCCGCGATGATCGCCCCGTCCGCGCCCTCGGCGCCGGCCTGGCGCACGTAATCGATGGTCGCCGCCGTCGTCGTGCCGGTGCAGCCGTAATAGAAATGCATCTTCCCGGACCGCATCTTCATGGTTTCGCGCACGATGGCGTGGCGCTCTTCGGCGGAAAGCATCGAGACTTCGCCGGTGGAGCCCATGAACAGGATCGCGGACGTGCCGTTTTCCTCATGAAACTGGATCAGCGTGCGGAAGCCCTCGAAGTCGATGGTGCCGTCGGCATTCATCGGCGTGATGAGGGCGACGAAGGAACCGGTAATCAGTGCGCTGGTCATATCGCTATCTCCTGAAAAATATGCCTCAGATTAGCGCGTTCGGCGGGTGGTGACCAAGATGAATCCATCGGGGCATTTTCGCCCACACGCCTGAATCCACGCCCCGGCCTTGCAAGCAATTGAGGTCCGGTGTCGCCCCAACAGCGGAAATTTCACCATCACTTCGCCAATTTCCGCTCCTGACCCTTAACGGACGTTCTGGCGCGCTGGAATTTGCGCTTTGTTGGACTGCAGAGCGTTTACAGAAGTTCCGTTTTGAGCAGCTACCGTTGCTGTATGACTATGCTAGGTTTTAGGTGAAATTGAGACGCCTTTATCTTGTCAGCCGAGAGCAGTGATTTTGAAACCAAGAAATAAATGGCTTGCTGCTTTCCTTTCCCTGCTAGCGATAGGTCTCGGGCACCTCTACTGCGGACGACCCAGACGTGCCGGTGCGCTGATTGCAGTATATGCGCTCGCACTTATATTTTTCGACAAGGTTGTTTCCCTTTCATCTTCGGTGGGGTTTTATTTTTCGTTTCTTCTAATTGCGGTAGTATTTGTGGCTGCTTGCGCCGTCGATTCATGGCGAATTGCACGGCGCATCGAAAGTATCCAGATCAGATGGTTTAACCGATGGTACATTTACGCTGGCCTCGCGCTCGTTTTCGCGGGCTTGAATGGGCCGGGTGTCCACGGGATGGAAACAACTTGGAGATCGTTTTATTCCGCCAACCAATCAATGGAACCCACTCTGAAGTTTGGTGAGCGTTGGTTCGCCAAAATTGCTGTTTTCACGACAGAAGCGCCATCCCGCGGCAAAATCATCGTCTTGAGAAACCCGCGACGCCCTGAACAAGAGTGGGTTAGGCGATTGATCGGCTTACCGGGTGACTCAGTTCAGTTGGTCAATGGAATCTTGCATGTCAACGAGGCCCCGGCTGAACGGCAAGAGATAGAGCGAACAGCAGATGGGCGTATTCAATATCAGGAGATTCTCCCGGACGGTCGTTCTCATATGATTTTCGAATATTCCGATGCAAAGAGCTTGGACAGCACAGAAGCATTTACAGTCCCCGACGGTCATGTATTCGTCTTGGGAGACAATCGCGACCGGACAAAGGACAGCAGGCACCCGGAATTGGGAACGGTTCCAATTGCGAATATAAAAGGCATCGCAGAAATTATATACTGGTCCGGTGATTGGCAGCGGATTGGCACGGTAATCGACTGAGGCTCAATTCATCTTCCCGGAAGCCAATTCGGAATTAGAAAATTCCGATGATCGGACAATTTCAGCCGGCACCATCGAAGAGTCCGCTTCTGGCGATTAAGCAACGTGAACAAGCGCGACAATCACTTCCGATGTTGCCCCAACTTCAGACATTCAGCGGCGAACTTCCGTTGTCGGGGGTAAAGCGGACTAGGCTGGCGGGTGGTCAGAATGGCTGCTTCTGACCCCTACGTATGGACCGGCTGCTATTCGCAAGAGAGATTTTGCTGGATGTCGGAAGTCGCTTATATGTATCCGGCCTGTTTGATCGG
>CAJQLI010000130.1 GCA_905479125.1 uncultured Alphaproteobacteria bacterium
CTCGGCCATGTTTCGTTCTCCCTGTTTATAGCTTTCTCGCGCCGACCTGTGCGCAAGTCAACGGGTGTTTATCCCGCCAGGAAATCCCGTAACCGCCGCGCTACTTCCGGTGGTTTTACGGTCGGGCGTCCGAGCTCTTTCAGAGAGCCCGGTTGGATGCGCATATGGACCAGGTGAGGGCCGTCCGATGCCAGAGCGGCGGTATAGGCCTTTGCCAACCCGGTGACGGAATCGCATTTGGCCGCTGTCACGTACCCCGATGATACTGCGATTTCGGCAAATTCAACTGATGCGGAGACCGTGGACTGGCCACCGGTGGAATCGTGTACGCCGTTATCGAGCACTACGTGGATCATGTTTTTCGGCCGGTAAGCGCCAACCGTGGCCAGTGCGCCCATTTTCATCAGCAGGGCGCCATCGCCGTCGAGCGCGAATACCTTGCGGTCGGAATTCAACGCGATGCCCAGCGCCATGCCGCTTGCACAACCCATCGAGCCGACCTGATAGAGATGCTGGTCGCGGTCGTCGAGGGTGAACAGTTCACGGCCCGACTTGCCGGTAGAAGCGATAACGCCCGCACTGTCCGGCACATGTGCCAGGTGGCATTCCAGCGCCTGAAAACGCGTCGGGCGTTCTCCGCCCTCTGAATAATCCGTGAGAGTTCCGCGCGGCGGCAGAACGCGCGGCGTTTCGTCAAGCTTCTCGGGCGCGACCGAGCCTTTGGACATAATGAAGGCAAAGGGCAGGTCGCTCTCGTCCATGGTATGTTGAGCCTGGGCGAGGGCGCCTGCTATGTCGCCTTCCGTCTGGGGGAATACGTTGTGCGGTATACGCATGGTATCCAGTAATTCCGGGGTTATCGGGCCCATCAGTTCATGTTGTGGCTCATCCGTGATGCCGGGTTGTCCGCGCCAGGTGACGATCATCATGGTTGGAATACGAAAGGGATGGTTCAGCGAGGTGATCGGGTTCACCGTGTTGCCGAGACCGGAATTCTGGCACATCACGACGGTTTTTCGCCCGGCCAGCCAGGCGCCTGACGCAATCGCGACCGCTTCGCCTTCGCTGGCGGCACCGACATAATCAAGCGAGGTGTCGGAAATAACGCGGTTGATGATCTCGGTGAGGAACGAGCACGGGACGCCGGTGAAAAAATCATATCCGGCATCGCGGGCAGGCATCAGGAAATCGTCGGCTTTGATCATGTTTTATATCCACACTGGTGTCATTCCCGCACTCGCGGGAAGTTCATCGTCCGGGTTGCCCGCCTGTACGGGAATGGTGATGAACGTTCCGGGAATTTACAGAAAATCCCGCGCGCGGGCGAGATCGAAGGCGTCGTTGACGTCAAGCCAGTGACCAGCCACGTAGTGCACGCGGGGCGCATTTCCGCCCGCCGCCAGCCGCGCAAACAGCGTCGCGAGATCGGCCGATTGCAGGGTGCCATCGCTGCGCATTGCTTCAAGTTCGGCGCGGATCAGCTCGGATCCCCGGGCGTTGAGCCGGGCAATACCGATCCATTCGCCGGTATTTTCGTCGGCGTCTTTCATGTCCGTGATGATGCTTTCGAACAGCACGGGATCGTCTTCGATGAAACTCGGGGAGAAAGCGCGGGAGCACTTAACGAGGTCACGGCCCGAACTCTCCGACCTGTCGGTGCGTTCACGCCACATGCCATCTACCGCAAGGACGATATCGCCTTCAACATCGAGCAGCGCATCAAGGATGTAGCGCCGGAACATTATGTCGCCATAGGCAATGACGGTATCGCCGGTCAGCCGGTCCATCGCGGTGGCCAGCGAGGCTGCTTCACCGGTGGTTTCATAGTCATCATTGTCGATATAGGTGAGGTTCGGCAGGTCGACGGCGTCTTTCGCATAGCCCCGCACCACGGCCACATCGCGAATGCCGGTCTGGCGTAATGTGCGGGTAAGTCGCCGTAGTAATGGCTGGCCCTGGATTTCGATCATGCATTTAGGCCTGTCCTCGGTCAGCGGGCCAAGCGCGCTACCGCGGGTCGCCGCCAGGACAATGGCGCGTGGCGCTTCGTTATCGACCGGCAGGTAACGGTCTTCTGCGTCCTTCAGCTCGGCATTACCGGCAAGATGGAAAATGTCTTTGACGGTCGCGATCCGGTCTTCCAGGCCGACGACGCTTTCTTCTTCGAAGATCATTTTGGCGGCATCGCGCATGGCACTGATGGAGGCGCGTACCGAATGATTGGCCCAGATAACGGCATTGACTCCGGCGGCGCGGAATTGATCCGTCGGTGTGCCGTAATAGGTTGTCGGTACGATCACGACGGGGCAACTGTCGTCCCATTCGCGCATGAAAGACATGATTTCGGCGGCGTTGGTCTGTTTCGAATGGATCAGCACGGCATCTGCACCGGCTTCCTGATAAGCGTGGGCGCGGCGGAGCGCTTCGTCCAGCCCCCAGCCGGAAATCAGCGCTTCGACCCGGGCGACGAGCACGAAGTCGGGATCGGTCTGGCTGTCCTTGCCGGCTTTAATCTTGCCGCAGAATTCTTCCATATCGGCCAATGGCTGGCCGTGTCCGATAAAGGAATTGGTTTTCGGGAACAACTTGTCTTCAATGCAGGCACCCGCGATGCCGCGCTGACACAGTTTCGCGACCAAACGGCGGACATTGTTGAAATTGCCGTAGCCGGTATCGCCGTCCATCAGGATGGGGATCGTCGTGGCGTCGGCCATGAATTCGAGCACTTCGAGAACCTGGGTCCAGGATGCTTCGTTCGAATCGCGGACGCCGAGCGCCGCCGACATTGAAAGACCTGATGCCCAGACTGCGTTGAATCCCGCTTCCTGGGCAATTTTAGCCGAAAGCCCGTCATGCGCTTCCATCAGAAATCCCATCTCCGGGCCTTCGATCAGGGCCCTCAAACGTGCGGATTTACGCGGGTTTTCGCCCTTGTTACCGGATAAAGCGTCTGGTTCGACATTGGTCGCCATCAGCGTGTGCTTTCTGCCAGATATAGGAAATGTGCTGGATTAGAAACAGAACCCGTCGTCTCAGGCAAGGATTGTAACAGACCGGCGGCTCCGAAACCGAGGGCATCGCGCACCGCACGGCGTAATTCGGATAGCCCGGGATTGGTCTTCTTTGCCCCTTCGGCATGGATGAAATGCATCCGGGAACGGCCCTGCCGATCAAAGACGAATACCGTCGGGATGCGTTTTACATTACCGAACAGCTTTGCTGTCTCGGCCGAACCCGCGACGACCGGAAAGACAGGTGTATGCCTGCCGAGGAACCGGTCGAGACGTTTCCCGTTGGTTTTGTCGACGGCGAAATCCTCGAACAGGTTGATGGCGATGATCTCCAGGCCGTCTGCTGCGTGGGCAAGATGAAGCAGTTTCATATGCTCGAATTCGGCATTGCAGGGCGGGCACCAGCTCGCAAAGAATGACACGACGACGGGTCGGCCACGCAGCCGGGCGGGATCAACCTTGCGGCCGTCGATCTGCGTCAGGCCGGAGAGGTGTGCAATCCGTTCTGCGTCGAACGATACCGATTGGTCTGCACCGGCCGGAGCGCCGGAGAGGGTGAGCCCGATGATTGCAGCAAGCAGCCCTAATTTTTTCATATCAATTCGGCGCGCTGGCAAATTGCGCGACCTTGGCATCAAGCTGGCGGATCAATGCGTCGAACCCCTGTCGTCTGAGAATGCTCGAATATTCCGACCTTTTGGTTGCCAGTTCCGAATAGGATTCTTTCAGGAAGACATCGATTACCTTCCAGCCTGCCTGGAAACGGCGCATCAGGTAATTGATCTCCACCGGCGCATCGTTCGGCCGGATGATGGCGGTTTTGACCAGGACGGTCTTGTCGCGCACCGGCTGGGTGCCGCGCATCTCGAATTTTTCGCCCGACCAGCCGCTGAACCGGTTAGCGTAGGTCGCGAGTGTAAGAGCACTGAAATGGGTGACGAGGGTTGCCTGTTGCTCAGGTGACAGTCTGCGCCAGTGCGCGCCCACGGCTATCCTCGCCATTACAGGCAAATGGTATACATCTGTAAGCTGGTTGCGCAGAGCATCCCGGCGACCTGCGTATCTGAGCGCCTTGGAATTGCGCATAACGGAGAGAAGCGTTGCGTTGAAATCTGCAATCAGGGCTTCGGGCGGAGTCGTTTGGCGCAGCGGGCGGGGGTCTGCCGCCGCCGTTGGCTGAGCGCTGGCCGCAGCCACTGGCACGATGAGGGCGAGTCCAAGCGCGGCACCGGACAATAATGATCTGATCTGCAAAGCGTTTTCTCCAACCCGACTGCATGTGGTCGCCGTGGGCCTCTATGTAGGGTTCCACGGTACTGCATACAATATTCCGCTCCGGCGAGGCAGGGTAGACCCGTGAATGCCCCAGAATTCCGGGCAATGACAGTTCCCATATTTTTATCTAGGCTGGCGACATGTTGCCGGAGCAACCCGGTCAAAATCGTTAACCGGGAAAGATAATTATGAGTGTTGTACGCGCCTGTATCCTGGCCGCCGGTGTTGGAAACCGTCTCGGCGAGGTTGATGATAAACCGCCAAAGGCCCTGCTGGAATTCGGTGGAAAATCGCTTCTGGCCCGTCATCTTGCCAACCTGGCCCGCATCGGCGTCGAGAGTGTCGTGATCGGCACTGGCTACCGCGCCGCTGACCTGAAGGCGGAGGCAGCCGCCGCCAGCTTCCCGGGTGAAATCGACTTTGTGCATAACCCTGACTTTGAAGAGGGAAGCGTGATCACCATGGCGGTGCTCGGCGAGGCGATGATCGACGCGGACGGCCCTGTAATCCTGATGGATGCCGACGTGCTTTACGATCCGCGTTTGATGGCCCAGCTGGCTGGTTCGACCCATGCGAATTGCCTGCTGGTGGATCGCGATTTCGAGGAAGGCGACGAACCCGTCAAAATCTGTGTACGCGGGGAGAGTGATCTGGTGGATTTCCGGAAGATCGTCGATACCCCGTTCGACTGGTGCGGTGAATCCGTCGGGTTTTTCAAATGGTCACCCGCAATGGCGGAGAACCTGACCCGGCGCGCAGAGGATTATATCGCCCGCGGCGACCGGGATGCACCATATGAAGAGGTTATCCGCGACGCGATCCTCGCAGCACCCGCCGATTTCGGCTTTGAAGACATCACCGGCACTCCCTGGGTCGAAATCGATTTTCCGGAAGATGTTATTAAGGCTGAGACGGAGATTCTGCCTTTGATCGACAGGGACGTTCAGTAGCGGGGAATCTGTATGTTCACGGAATGCCTTTAAATTGCCCCAATTCGTGCCGATATTACGCCCAGTATCAATTGTCCGGAGTGCTTCCATGCGTTGTTCTGTTTTCGCCGTTCTCGCAATCGCTTTTTCTGCAACTGTTACAGCCATGCCTGCATCGGCGCAGCTCAGCGATATCCTACTTGGGCCGAAAACCCTGATCGACAGGGCGATCGAGGCGCGATCATCTTCTGACCTAGCGCGCGACAATGCGATCGTCATTGACGTCAACAAGGTCATGACCGATCTCGGCACGATCAAGGCGTCGACCCAGATCTACGAGCAGCGGCTGTTGATTACAGGCCTGTTCGCCGAGGGCGAGACATACCGCAAGTTTGAAAAAGGTGTGCGCGCCGTCGAGGGCGTGAAGAAGCTTTACTGGCATGTCACCTATATGACCGACAAGGCGAAGGACGAGGCCATCGCCGCCGGCCATATGATGGACTGGAAGGACGTTCTTGCATTCGAGACGAAGGCTATGGCGCGCCTTATCGGTACCGCCGGTATCGCTGACGTGAACTTCCGGGTAACCGGCGACCCCTTCGGCAATCTTTACCTGATGGGGCGTGCGCGGTCGCGCGAGGAACTGAAGAAAGCTATCTCCAAGCTCGGTGAAGGCGACGGCGTGAAGAAAGTCTACAACTACGCCCTTGTCCGACCCTGATCCGGGGCTCTGGATCTTTCGGTTTTCGCGTTGATTCCGATCAAGGACAGATCGTTCCGGTAGTTTACTGATCGTGCTTTTCCGAACCGTCGGATGAGCCGGAGTTAACGTGTCTGAAAACCGAGCGCCATCACCCCGGGAACAATGGGGCTCCAGCACCGGGTTTGTCCTGGCGACGATTGGCTCGGCCGTTGGTATCGGCAATATCTGGCGCTTCTCCTATGTCGCCGGTGAAAATGGCGGCGGTGCCTTTCTCATCGTCTACGGGTTCAGTGTCCTGCTGGTAGGATTGCCGATTGTCATCGGCGAAATGGCGCTGGGCCGCCGGGGGGCTGCCGATGCGGTGGCGGCTTTTGCCCGGGATATGCCGCGGTCGCCCTGGCGCTATGCAGGCTGGGTCGCGGTGCTCGGCTGCGTTCTCATTCTAAGCTTTTATGCGGTTGTCGCCGGGTGGTCGTTGAAATATTTCACCGGGGCTGTCAGCGGGGCTTTATGGAAGGCCGCCAGCGAGGGCTATGGCGGCTATTACCGGGAATTCATCGCGGATCCACTCGCACCTGTGGGCTGGTTGTTCGCAATGCTGGCCCTGACCGTAATCATCGTTGCGGGTGGAATTCGCCGAGGTATAGAGGTGGCCAACCGCATCCTGATGCCGCTTCTTGCGTTGTCGATCGTCGTTCTGGCGATTTACAGCGCAACCCTGCCGGGATCTGCAAAGGGATGGGAATTTCTGTTTTTGCCCGACTGGAATGCGGTTCTGAAGGGCCGGGTTATTGTTGCGGCGATAGGTCAGGCTTTCTTTTCCCTCGGCATCGGCATGGCGGTGTTCATCACCTATTCCGCTTATATCGCCCCCGGCACGCGAATTCCCCGCGCTGCCGCCACGATTGCCATTGGCGATACGCTCTTTGCGGTGGTCGCGGGGCTGGCAATATTCCCCGCCGTCTTTGCCTTTGGGATGAACCCCGCCGCCGGGCCGGAGCTTGCTTTCATCACCCTGCCGCAGATATTCCTTGCCATGCCCTATGGCCGGATTGCCGGGATCATGTTTTTCGGACTGCTGACCGCCGCTGCTCTGACCTCCATGATGTCGCTTCTTGAAGTGCCGGTCGCAAGCGTCCTTCACCGCAGTCGCCTGGGGCGCCGCCTTGCCGCGATACTGACGGGGTGTGTAGCTTTCGTTCTGGGTATTCCGTCGGCGTTGAGTTTCGGCCTTTTATCGGGTGTCCGGATAACGGGCAGCAGTGTCTTCGATTTCGTCAATCACGGGGTGTCGAACTATCTTCTGCCGTTGGGTGGCATTCTCGTCTGTGTGTATGCGGGCTGGGTTCTGAGCCGGACTGAAATTATGTCTGCGTCAGGGCTGTCCGGTACTGCCGCCGGGGTCACCTGGTACTGGCTCCTCCGGCTGGTCGCGCCGGTCATGATTCTGCTCGTGGTCCTTGATACCGTCGGGGCGCTATAGGGATGAAAACGCCAAAGATTCGATTTTGTACGGCTGTCCTGCGCTCCACACTCCGACCCCGGGGCGCGTTGTATTTCTTTCAGGGGGGGAATGGAGGCTGGCGCGTGAACGAGCCACCAAACCCGCAATCTGCAAAGAGCAAAGCCACTCCGCCCGCCCTGATTGATGCCTGCTGGTACTATGGCTGGCGGGGAAATGAATACTGGCTGCTGAAGAAACTCAGGTGGATATAGCCGCCGATAATCGCCACGTAAGAAGGTATATCCCGCAACGCGTCTTTGATGAGGAGTAGATTTTGGTTGCTGACAAAACCGACCTGTATGCCGTTCTCGGCATTGCCCGCGACGCAACGCCGGAAGTCATTCGCAAGGCCTACCGGGCGCTTGCGAAGAAGCATCATCCGGATCTCAACCCCGGCGATGCTGCGGCGGAAGAGACATTCAAGAATATCCAGCGCGCGAACGATATCCTGTCCGATCCTGAAAAGCGCCGCCAATTCGATGCCGGCGAGATCGACGCGGAAGGTAACGAGACGCCTAAGCAGTATTACCGCCAATACGCGGGCGCCGGCGGGGAACAGCCCTATTCTTCGTCCGCCGGTTTCGACGATATCGGGGACGTCTTTGCCGATCTTTTCCGTGAACGGGCCGGTGGTGCCGCGGGCCCGGGCGGCGCGCGCGGAAATATCCGGATGCGGGGAGGGGACGCGCGCTACACGATGGAAGTATCGTTTCTCGAAGCCGCCGCTGGCACGAAAAAGCGCGTTACGATGCCGGACGGCAATTCCCTCGAAATTACGATCCCGGCCGGCCAGCGGGACGCGCAGGTACTTCGGCTGCGCGGCAAAGGCGGGCCTGGAATCGGGGGCGGGGCGAATGGTGATGCTTATGTCGAAGTGCATGTCGCGCCGCACCCGCTGTTCCGGCGCCAGGGGACAGACGTTCATATGGATTTGCCAGTTGCCGTATACGAGGCGGTACTCGGTGCAAAAGTGACCGTGCCGACGGTGACCGGCAAGGTCGCGATGACCATTCCGGCAGGTTCAAACACCGGCAATACATTACGGCTGCGGGGGAAGGGACTGCCCGGCGGTGCGGCGGGCGCGACCGGTGATCAGATCGTCACGCTCCGCGTCGTCCTGCCCGAAACGCCGGATGACGAGCTGAAAACCTTCATGGAAAAATGGGGAACCGACCACGCTTACGACCCCCGTGCCGGAATGGAGAACGTCACATGATGGAAGAGCAAGAAGTTCTCGGACTGTTTACCGATATCCGCCGCGATACCCTGTATCTCTGGATTGAACGCGGCTGGATTGTGCCGGAAGAGGGGAAGGCCGGTTTTCGTTTCCGCGAAATCGACGTCGCGCGGGTGCGACTGATCCGTGAATTCCGGACCGAATTGGAACTGGATGCGGACGCACTGGACGTTATCCTGCCATTGCTGGACCAGCTGCACGGGCTGCGAGACCAGGTCCGCAGGCTTGCCGATGCGGTCAGCCGAGAATCGGAAGACGTCCGGCAGCGCATAGGTACCAGGCTGTTTCCGTCTGCCGGAAACGACTGACGTTTATGCTTGAAATCGCCTCGACGGCATTCGTGACATTATTCGTGATCTTCGACCCGTTGGGCAACGTGCCTATCCTTATGTCGATCACGCAGCACGAATCGGCAGCGGAAAGACGTCGTATCGTTGTACGCGCCACGTTGATCGCGGGGCTCTTTATGCTGGTATTCGGCGTTGTCGGGGAACAGTTCCTCAAGGCGCTAGGAATATCGCTCCCGGCGTTCAAAATAGCGGGTGGCATCCTGTTGCTGCTGCTGGCGGTTGAGATGGTGTTTGCGCGCCATTCCGGTCTGCGGACAACGACCACCGGAGAGGTCGAGGAGGCGACCCATCGCTCGGATGTGGCAGTCTTTCCGCTCGCGATACCTTTGATTGCGGGGCCCGGCGCGATGGCGTCCATATTGTTATTGGTGAGTCAGGCGGGGAGTGACATGTCCGGTAAAGCGGCTGTAATTGCGGCTATGCTGGCAGCTCTCGCTTTGAATCTCGGGGTGCTATTAGTCGGCGCGAAGATATTGGGCCGGGTCGGCGTGACCGGGGTTAATGTGCTCACGCGCATATTCGGGGTGGTTCTGTCTGCGCTTGCTGTTCAGTTTATTATCGACGGCGCCCGCGAGGCTTTCCAGTTCTGATTTTTCTATTCTTATCAAGACGCCGGCCTTCTCTCGGCAATATACCGAAAAATAGCCAATCAACGTATTTGCAGATAAAAGCGGGCGAGAAAAGAAGTCGATTGTAGTAACCGGGGGAAAAGGGAATGAAACTCAGAAATCCTAAAGAGTTTGCGGCGGCCGTTACCCGGATAAGGGCCCGCCTTGGAGAGGATGTCTGCGCTCACGCCGTCGGCAGGTCTGAATCTCTGGTGAGAAAATGGGCCGACCCGGGGCATCCTAGCCTGCCCGGTATCGAACAGGCTCTCCTGCTGGACACGGCATTTATCGCGGGTGGCCATGGTGAGCCGCCGTTGCTCAAGCTATATGAGTCTCTGCTTGAAGATGCTGTGACCGATAATGATGTCGGCGTTGAAGAGATCGTGCCGAGTGCGCTGATGATCCAGGCAATCGTCGGCGATTTGTCGGCGGAGATCCGTGATATCATCAACCCGCGTGCGGAAAAGGCGATGAAGACGATAAGCGCCGACAGCAAGTCGCGCCTTCTGGAAATGATCGATCGCCTGGAAGAAGAGACGGATCGCCTTGAGGATGCGGTCGAGGCATCCGACTAACACCAGCACCACAACCCAACGATCAGACTGGAACTCAGGCATGGATTATATAGCGCAACTGGCGGCCAGCCCTGAAGCCTGGGCCGCGGTCGCCACGTTGATCGTGTTGGAAGTTGTCCTTGGTATCGACAACCTGATTTTCATTTCGATCCTGACGAACCGCCTGCCCGAGGCCCAGCGGCCGAGGGCGCGCATGGTGGGCATCAGTGCCGCTCTGATATTAAGATTGGCGTTGCTAAGTCTGATATTTGTCATCGTCGGGCTGACGGCGCCGGTCTTTACTGCATTCGGAAACGCGTTTTCATGGCGCGATATGATCCTGATTGCCGGTGGGCTGTTCCTGGTGTGGAAGGCAACCACGGAAATTCATCACAATGTAGATCCCGAAGCCGGCGAAAAAAGTGGACCCGTGACAGCATCTGGATTCGCCATGGTGATCGGACAGATATTGTTGCTCGATCTTGTGTTCTCGATGGACAGCATACTGACTGCGGTCGGTATGACACCGCACCTGCCGATTATGGTCGTTGCGGTTGTTGTTTCCGTTGTCCTGATGATGTTTGCGGCAAAGCCGCTGGCGGAGTTTATCCAGGGGAACCCGACGGTCGTGATGCTGGCGCTGGGGTTTTTGCTGATGATCGGCATGGTGCTGATTGCGGACGGTTTCGGCGCCCATGTGCCGAAGGGATATATCTATGCGGCGATGGCATTCTCGGCGCTGGTTGAAGGGCTGAACATGCTGGCACGAAAAGCGCGGACCCGGAGCCGCGAAGCGGCGGAAACGCCCGACTAGCCGCGAATGCGTCGGCTAGTCGGGGTTTTTCAGACGCCACCGAACAGAGGGGCGGCGACCGCAGCAGAGCGTTTCAGGGATTTACGGGCTTTTGAATCCGCCATGGCGATGCCGACAAGGCCGGGAATATCCTGTGGGCGGCGGAGTATGGCCTGAACAATGGGCCCTGTGCGGACCGTCCCGTCGGGGCTCATGCCCGCCAATGCGGCGGCGGGTAATGTCGTATCCGCCGTATCCACAATCACGCGAAGCGCCATGAATGGAATTCCGGCGTCAATTGCGACGCGGGCAGCGGCAGCGCTCTCCATGTCGACGGCGGCGACACCGAGATCGTGAAAAAGCTGTCTTTTGGATGTTGAATCCGTGATCGGGGTGGAGACGGATGCCAGCAAGGCGTCTTCCAACAGGACATTGCCGAGTAGGAGCGATTTTATCCGCCGCTGCCAGCCCCTATTGGTATAGAGAATATCGCCCCCGCCACCGGACGAAATATCCCGGATGCCGGTCGCCAGGATGACAGTTCCGGATGGCAGGTCCGGATTACATCCTCCCGCCACACCAAAAGATAACAGGGCGTTCGCCCCGATATCGACCAGGGCTTCGGCGGCGGACCGGGCACGCGCCTGTCCCGGACCATGACAGGTTGCGGTGACCCGATCGTCCCCCGGCGGGGCGGTGGCAGACCGGATAGCCTCTTCGGCAATGGCCGCTTCGTATCCGAGACCGGTAACGATGCCGAGGTGAAAGCGGGGAGTGGCAGGCGTCGGGTTCATCTTGTGAGTATACGCAATCGGAGAAAATTTGCGGCGATCTTGTCATCGCGATACCGGCCAAGAATTAGAAGTGAAATAATCCGGATCGCCTTGCCCGCCTGCGAGTGATAGTTTTCAGCCTCTTTTCCCCGGATGGCAATTGTGATTTCAAGAACCGGACCAGATACGTCGGCAGCAGACCTGATCGATAGCGGCTATGCGTGGATGCGGCTTGCGGTGTCGATGATGATCGGCACGATCGGAAGTATCGGGTTCTGGGGCGTTGTCGTCATCCTGCCTGCGGTTCAGGCGGAATTTGCCGTGGATCGTGCGGATGCATCTATCCCCTATACCCTGACCATGGTGGGTTTTGGCATCGGGAATGTTCTGTTCGGGCGTTATGTTGATCGGCTGGGGATCGTCACGCCCGCGCTGGCTGCGTCCCTCGCTATGGCCTTGGGGTTTGCGGGGGCCGCGTTCGCACCGAATATCTGGATATTTGCCCTTCTGCAGGGTGTCTTTATCGGGGTCGGTATGGCGGCGACATTCGGGCCGTTGATTGCCGATGTGTCGCACTGGTTTCGTCGTCGCCGTGGTGTGGCGGTCGCGGCCTGTGCCTGCGGCAACTATATCGGCGGGACGATCTGGCCGCTGGTGATCCAGTGGCTGATGGATACATGGGACTGGCGTACCGCGTATCTCGTGGTTGCCGTGGTTGTCATCTCGACCATGGTGCCGCTTGTTTTCCTGCTGCGTCGTCCACCCCCGAAGGAAGACCCGTCGGCCACGGCGGCGGCGCTTAACAAACCGGGTGGGTCCGGGCCCCGCAGCGTAAATCTGTCGCCCCGCGAGCTGATGATTCTGCTATCGATTGCCGGCATCGCCTGCTGTGTCGCGATGGCGATGCCCCAGGTTCATATCGTCGCCTATTGTGGCG
>CAJQLI010000131.1 GCA_905479125.1 uncultured Alphaproteobacteria bacterium
TGCGGAACTCCGGGATGCGGTATTCACCAAGGTCGCACAGCGGGCAATCAGAACCGTTGCGCTGGAAACCTTCCAGCACCTCCACCGCCTGGCATTGCGATATCACCTGGAACGTCAGACAGGTGGTCTTTCCCATGCAATCGAGCGTGGGACCAAGGCGATCGATTTTCTGCTCCGGTTCATGCTGTTCAATATCCTGCCGACACTGCTGGAAATCGCGCTGGTATGCGGCATTCTGTGGGGATTGTTCAGCGTCTGGTATGCGCTGGTGACGCTGATTTCGATCGTCATTTACATCGCCTACACGATGATCATCACCGAATGGCGCCTCAAATGGCGCCGTGAGATGAACGAGACGGATCAACGGGCGAATACAAGGGCGATCGACAGCCTCCTGAATTACGAGACGGTCAAATATTTCGGCAATGAGGAATTCGAGGCCGGACGATATGACCAGGCCCTTCAGCGCTATGAGCGTGCCTCCGTCATCAGTAAAACGAGCCTGTCACTGCTCAATATCGGGCAGGCCTTCATCATCGGGCTTGGACTCACCATCATTGTGCTGATGGCCGGCCGCGACGTCGTCAACGGCCAGATGACCATCGGTGATTTCGTGATGGTGAATACCTTCCTGATCCAACTCTATATCCCGCTGAATTTTCTCGGTTTCGTTTACCGTGAGATCAAGCAGTCACTGGTCGATATGGAATCGATGTTCTTTCTGCTCGATACGAACGAGGAGATCAGGGACAAGCCGGATGCCGCGCCCCTTGTGGCCGGTGACGGCGCTGTCGAATTCGACAACGTGTCATTCGGATACGATGCCCGGCGCGGTGTGTTGAAGAATGTGAGTTTCATTGTGGCGCCCGGAAAGAAGATCGCCATCGTCGGCCCCAGCGGGGCGGGAAAATCTACCGTCGGCCGATTATTGTTCAGGTTCTATGAAGCGGATGGCGGCGCAATCCGTATCGACGGCCAGGATATCCGCGACGTTCAGCAGGTGAGCCTGCGCCGTGAAATTGGCGTGGTCCCGCAGGATTCCGTGCTGTTCAATGATACCATCTATTACAACATTGCCTATGGCAGGCCCGACGCGACCCCGGCAGAGGTCGAAGAAGCCGCAAGGCTGGCGGCGGTTCATGATTTCGTCATGGCGTCTCCCGACGGATATCACACCATCGTCGGTGAACGTGGACTGAAATTATCAGGCGGCGAAAAACAGCGGGTCGCGATTGCCCGGACGATCCTTAAAGGTCCGCGTATTTTGCTGTTCGATGAAGCAACCTCGGCGCTCGATACCCGAACCGAGCGCGAGATTCAGACAGCACTGCAGCTTGTCTCCAAGGACCGCACAACGCTCGTCATCGCTCATCGCCTGTCGACCGTCATCGATGCGGATGAGATTATCGTGCTCAACGAAGGCGAGATCGCCGAGCGTGGCCGCCATGGCGATTTGATCGCGCAGGACGGCATCTATGCTGCCATGTGGCGCGAACAGCAGCAGGCGGCGAAACGGGCAGAACTTGCGGAAGGAAACGAAACCGGGGGAAGCGAAACTAGCGCGCCTGCCTAAAGGGCGAGCGCTGTTTCCGTCCCCTGCCTGATCGCCCGCAATGCATCTAGCCCGGCAGACTTTTCGGCGCCTCCGATAAGCGTCGTCGAAATATTCAGGCCTTTCAACTGGTCATGAAGGCTGTTTTCGGATTCCTGACCGGCGCAGACAACGATTGTATCGGCTTCGATCAATTTCTCTTCGTTACCGATGAGGATATGAAGTCCCTTTTCATCGATTTTTGTATACGTCGCCCCGGTGATGTTCTGGACGCCGCGGGATTTTAATTCAGCTCTCACGACCCAGCCTGTTGTCAGGCCGAGCGTTTTGCCCGGGCGGGCGTCCGTCCGTTGAAGCATGACGACCGATCGTTCTGTTGCGGGGCGAACCGGTGCCCCCATCCCGCCTGCTGATTTATGGGCGGGGTCTATCCCCCAATGAGCGAGGAAGTTGTCGATTGAAACCGGCGAGCTGTGCGGGCTGGTAAGATATTCAGCGACATCGAAGCCGATACCGCCCGCGCCAATAATGGCAACGCGCTGTCCGACAGGCTTCGCGTCGGTCAATGCGTCGATATAAGTAATGACATTTGGCCCATCGGCGCCATCCACAGTGAGCGCACGAGGTGTGACACCCGTCGCGACGATGACGTGATCGAACCCGTCCTTGGCAAGTTCATCCGCTGAGGCGGCCGTATTCAGGCGGACATCTACGCCCGCTGCAGGCAAGCGGGTCTGGAAATACCGGATTGTTTCGTCGAAATCTTCCTTGCCGGGAATGCGTTTGGCGAGGTTGAACTGCCCGCCAAGTGTTGCCGCCGCTTCAAACAACGTTACCCGATGCCCGCATTCTGCCGCCGTCAATGCCGCCGACATACCGGCAGGGCCAGCACCGATGACGGCGAGCTTCTTCGGAGTTGTCGCCGGGGTGATCGCAATATCAAGTTCGCGCCCGGCAAACGGATTGACCAGGCAGGTTGAAGGCTTGTCGGCGAAAATATGATCGAGACAGGCCTGGTTACACCCGATGCAGGTATTGATGGCGTCACCCTGACCCGCTTCGGCCTTGTTGGCGAAGTGCGGGTCGGCCAGCATCTGGCGGCCAAGGGCCGCAATGTCGGCATCGCCATTCGCCAGAAGTTCTTCTGCCGTCTCAGGTGTGTTGATCCGGTTCGTTGCCGCGACCGGTATGTTCACGGCAGCTTTCAGCCGCCTGGCCGCATGACGCCACCCGCCACGGGGTACCATGTGGGCGATCGTCGGAATTCGGGATTCATGCCAGCCAATGCCCGTGGTCAGAATATTGGCTCCGGCTTCTTCAATCTCCTTTGCCAGTATCTCGGTCTCGCCACCGGTCAGGCCGCCCTCGAACAGGTCGAGCGCCGAAATACGGTACAGCATGATAAAATCCGTCCCGACCCGTTCACGGACCCGGCGGACGATCTCTACCGGGAAACGGATTCGGTTCTCGAAGGAGCCGCCCCATTGGTCGGTCCGGTCATTGGTGCTCGACGCGCAGAACGTGCTGATCAGATAGCCTTCGGAGCCCATAATCTCGACGCCGTCATACCCCGCCTGCTGGGCAAGTGCGGCACAGTTCACATAATCCTCAATCGTCTGCTCGACCTCTTCGGTTGTCAGAGCGTGGATCTCCCGCGGATTGATAGGCGACGGCAGGCTGGATGCGCCGACGGGGTGGTCGACCTTCGCATAACGCCCCGCATGGAGGATCTGGAGGACGATCTTCCCGCCCGCTTCATGAACAGCTGCCGGGATTTTGCGTTCCTCTGCCACCTGGTCCGGGGAATTCAGGCAGTCCGCACCGTCTTCAATGACGCCCTGGAGGTTTGGCCCGTAGCCGCCGGTGACGATCAGCGCTGTTCCGCCGCGCGCGCGCTCCGCATAAAAAGCGGCAGCCCGCTCAATCGGCTTGTCCATCAGTTCGAACCTAACATGCATGGATGCCATAAATATGCGGTTCTTGAGTGTCGTAAAACCGAGATCGAGCGGTTGGAAGAGATTCGGATAGCTGGGATTCGTCATGAGGGTTTAGCCATTCTTATTGAGTACCTTGAGTGGCGGAAATCTATCACACCCGTGACCGTTATCTAGCTGGAGGCCCATGCACCCCGCGCAACCACCCATGTTCAGGCGGAGAGCGGGAAATACCGGGCCAGCCATTCGCGCAGGACGGCCACCACGCGGGGGTCGTCCTCGGTGAACATGAAGTGATCCACATCGGCCATCAGGTGAAGATCCGTCGGATTGCCCGCGCGTTTGAACAGCTCTACCGATTGTTCGGTGGGCGTCACCGAATCCTCGGAGCTATGGAGCAGCAATAACGGGCGGGGAGAAATATTCCCGACCACGTCATCGGCGATGAACTCATACATGCTGATCGCCGTATCCGCCGGGAACATCATCACCGAGCCGGGGGCCAGGTTGGTTCGCAGATGCTCAGGTATCGGTACAATATCGTAGCGCGGTACCATTAAAGGCTCACCGGTTTCTGCGCGATGTTTGCGGCCGCGCTCCATCATGTCGGTGAATTTGGCCCAGGCTTCGTCGCCGACATGCTGGTTGCGGAACTTGCGTTCGCCATCGCCCCAGCCCCCGGATGAGATCGCCGCGGCAACCCGATCATCGACGCCGGCTGTATAAACGGTCACCGCCGCACCGAAGCTGGAGCCGATCAGGCCAATCCGGTCGGAGTCCACATCATCCCTGCCCTGCATGTAGGTGATGGCGGCTTTCGTATCCTCGACCTGTTCCAGGCAGTTGATATGGTTTTTCTCACCATCACTGTCGCCACAGCTACGCATGTCAAAGCGTAGGGTGATGTAGCCCCAGTCCGCGAACGTCCGTGCCGGCCAGAGACAGCTGGTGCTCTCCTTGTTGCTGCCGAAACCGTGGAGCACGCAGATGGCAGGCCGTGTCTCACCGGGTTTGAGATCGTCCGGGGTGTGAACGATACCCGAGAGCGTCAGTCCGTCTGAAGTGAAGGTGATAGCCTGTTCCATGGATGTTTCCTTTTATGTCCGCTTGGCAGCGACCTGAATTTAGATATTATGTCCGCGAAACCGCGATTGGCGAAAATATAATAAACGCGGTGAAATTGGGAGACGATACTAATGCAGCCCTGGGTGAGATTGGTATGGCGTGGCCTCGCCGCCTTCATGACGTTTATGGCTCTGCTTTGGAATATTGATTTCTTCCAGTATTTCGGCTTCGCCTTCGTGAACGAGCAATACTACGCCTTCATCATGGGGCTTGCGCTGGCGGTTGTCTTCCTGTCGGTCCGGTTTAACCGCGAGGAAGATGCCCGGGTTCCCTGGTATGACGTTGTGCTCGCCCTTGTTTCCATCGTGACGCTCTTCTATGTCGCGGTACACTTTCTGTGGCTGCGCGATGATGGCGGACTTGGTGGCAATACCGACCTTGGTATCGCCATCGGTGCGGTTCTTATGGTTCTCGTCCTCGACGGTCTGCGGCGTTCTGCCGGCTATGTGATGCTCTTCGTCGCCGGGGTTTTCGTCCTCTACGCGCCGTTTGGCCACCTCGTACCAGGTCAGTTGGTCGGGGCGGAAGTTTCAATGGCGAAGCTCGCGATCAATATGGGCTTCAACACCAATGCCCTGTTTGGTATCCCGCTTCAGGTCGGCACAACAATCGTCATCATGTTTATCCTGTTCGGCAATGTGCTAATGCAGGCTGGCGGCGGACAGTTTTTCACCGATATTGCGATGGCGACGGTCGGTCGCCGCCGCGGCGGCGCTGCTAAAATCTCCGTTGTCGCCTCCGCGCTGTTCGGCACGATTTCGGGGACGGCGGTGTCCAACGTCGTTACCACCGGTATCATCACTATCCCGCTGATGCAGCGGTCCGGTTACCGGGCCACCCATGCGGGGGCCATCGAAGCTATTGCCTCCACTGGTGGACAGTTCATGCCACCAATCATGGGTGCGGCTGCCTTCCTGATGGCCGAAACGCTCGAGATTCCCTATGCCGAGATTGTCATCGCGGCGATCGTCCCGTCCCTGCTCTATTATTTTGCGGTGTTCATCCAGGTTGATCTGATCGCCGCCAAGGAAAAGATCACGTTCGTTCAGGACGACATGCCCAAGCCGTTGGAAGTCATGCGCGATGGCTGGCATTTCGTACTGCCTTTTGCCGTGCTGATTTACACGCTGTTCGAACTGAACCTTCGCCCGGAACAGGCGGCAATTTTCTCGACCGCAACACTCGTGATCTCATTCTTCAAGGGCTACCGCGGCGAAAAGCTCAAGCTCGGGATGCTTTACGACATTTTTGCCAAGACCGGCCGTGTCGTGATTGAACTCCTGATGATCACGGCAACCGCCGGGTTCGTTATCGGTATTCTGAACCTCACGGGCCTTGGCTTTGCGCTCACCTTCGCCCTGATCGGGATTGCCGGTGAAAGCCAGCTTGTCCTGCTGCTCATCGCAGCCGTGGTTTGCATCGTGCTTGGCATGGGAATGCCGACCCTGGCGATTTACGTGCTGTTGAGCGCCCTGATCGCCCCTGCCCTGATTGAAGCAGGTATGGAAGCGGTCCCCGCGCATCTGTTCATCCTCTACTTCGGGATGATGTCGATGATCACGCCGCCGATTGCGCTTGCTGCCTTTGCCGCGGCGACACTGACGAAGGCAGATCCGATGGCAACCGGGTTCGCGGCCATGAAATTCGGCTGGACCGCCTATTTCGTGCCGTTCCTGTTTGTCTATTCACCGACGCTTATCCTGCTCGGAGACCCATCGGATATTGTCATCAACGTAACGACGGCCGTTATCGGCACCTATTTGGCTTCTCTAGGTGTCGTCGGCTATCTGTTCAGGCCGCTGAACCCGCTGTTCCGCGTATTGCTGGTCGCAGGCGGGCTCGGCGCAATGCTGCCCTACGAGATATTGGAGGTTGCAGCGTTGCTGAACGGCGGCGGTGTCGTGATCGGTGTTCTGATCGTGATCATCGAATTCACCGCGACACGGCGGCTTGCGCGTGAAACAGAAACATCTTGACGCAAACGCACACAAACCCAAGGATCGAACCAACTCACGACTAACAAACTCAAAAACAGGGAGATACCAATGAAAACACTCACATTCGCAACAGCGCTGGTCGGCGCCGTCGCCTTTACAGGCGTTGCAGCCGCGCAGGTTGCGGTTTTCGCAACCAATCCCCAGGGCAGCCTCGGCTACCGTACGGGCATCGCGGTCGCGAAGACCGTCACCGCAAAAGCACCGGGCGTAACCGGTCGTCCGCAGCCCATGGGTGGTTCGACCACCTATATCCCGATTATCAATCGCGGCGAAGTCGGGTTCGGTTTTTCTAACGGCATGGAAACGTTCTATGCGCATAAAGGCATCGGCACATTCGAAGGACGTGCCCAGCCGAACCTTCGTATGGTCGGCCGCATGTTCCCGCTTCGCACCGGTATCGCGACCGTCGCAGATTTTGGCGCGGAATCGATCCATGATCTCCGGAAGCTGAAGGGCAAGCGGATTACATCCAAATACACTTCGCTCAGCATCATCGAAATCTTTATCAAGGGCGCACTCGCAAATGCCGATGTCCCGTATAGTGATTTCGTTCAGGTCCCGGTTTCAGGCTTTGCAAAAGGCATCTTCGCTCTCGGCGAAGGCAAAACCGACATTTCCTGGATCAGCCTTGGCTCGGGTGCCGGCCGCAAGGTGAACACCCAGCTCCGCGGTCGCGGCGGCTTTGTCTACCTCGATATGGACACCAGCCCGGCGGCCCAGGCACGTTTCGACAAGATCATGCCGGCGGCGAAGATTGTCCTCGAATCCAACACCAAAATGCCGGGTATCAAAAAGCCCACGCACATCGTCGAGATCGATTATGTGCTGTTCACGCATAAGGGCATGGATAACGAGACCGTCTACAAGGTCACCAAGGCGCTGGCGACCAACAAGGAACACCTTGCCAAGTCCATGGGTGCCTTTAACCGTCTGAAGCCCGAAACCTTCGCTGAGCCGAACATGGCCCCGTACCATCCCGGTGCGCTCAAGGCCATCAAGGAACTTGGTCTGAAGATGGGCAGCTAAGTCCTCAAAGACTTTATTATCCAGGGGCGGCGAGCTGAAAGGTTCGCCGTCCCCTTTTTTTCCTTTCAGCCTATGCCAACAATTTGCTAGGAACGTCGCCTGGGCCGGTAACGGTCCGGTATCAGGACGGACGGG
The DNA here is from genome assembly GCA_905479125.1 of uncultured Alphaproteobacteria bacterium. Lineage (GTDB taxonomy): Bacteria > Pseudomonadota > Alphaproteobacteria > MPNO01 > UBA830 > CAXBCP01. The sequence goes on from CAJQLI010000131.1 coordinate 7,770, forward strand.
TGGCCGAGTGGTTGAAGGCACTGGTCTTGAAAACCTCTGAATTATGCATAAGTCATTGATATATAATAATAACCAAAACATCATTGACTGACCAACAACTGACCAACAAACTGTCGTCATGAGAACGGCAGAATCCAGGCATCGAAAACTAGATATCCAGTCTCTCGGACGAGGATACCCTGACACTTTGCAGGTGTTTAGGATGCCCGCGTCCAAGTTTTGGTATGTCGGGATGTATGTCCCTGCCCGCAGTCGTTTCGTTAAGAAATCGACACGGTGTGAACGCCTTATCGATGCCAAGGATTTTGCTAAGGACTGGTATGAAGAACGAGTCCTAGAGCGCAGAAATCACAAGGTTATTGAAGAACAGTCGTTTGCCGCATTTGCTCAGCGGTTCCAGACCACACAGAAGAGGCAAATCTCTCGCGGCGAGTTGGTCG
>CAJQLI010000132.1 GCA_905479125.1 uncultured Alphaproteobacteria bacterium
CGCCGTACTGGTCGAGCAGTTCGCGCCGGACTTCCTCAACGAAGTAATCCGCACGGGCGACATCTGCGCGCGTCGACGGACGGACAGTGACCGGTTTCCCCATTTCAACAGCCGCCGCTGTCAGGGCAATAAAGCCGTCTGCTGCCATCCGGTTCAGAACGTAATCCCGCCGGTCCCGCGCAGCCTGCGGCCGGCGCACGGGGTTGTAGTTATTGGGCGCCTTCGGCAACCCTGCAAGGAAAGCCGTCTCGCCCAGGGTCAGCTGGTCCAGTGATTTGTCGAAATAGTTCAGCGCCGCAGCGGCAACGCCGTAAGAACCAAAGCCGAGATAAATCTCGTTGAGATACAGCTCGAGAATTCGGTCCTTGGTGAAGGCGCGCTCGATGCGCAGCGCAAGAATGACTTCCTTTGCCTTTCGGGCGATCGACACCTCGTTGGTCAGCAGAAAGTTTTTTGCGACCTGCTGGGTGATGGTCGACGCGCCGATCGGCCGGCGGTTGCTGCCCATGCGGCTGATATTCGTTGCCATCGCCCTGGCAATGCCGGGAATATCGATTCCGGGATGGGTATAGAACGTTTTGTCTTCCGCCGAGAGGAATGCCTTGATGATCTGTTTGGGCATCGCCTCTATCGGCACGAAGACCCGCTTCTGGCGCGCGAACTCCGCCATCAGGCGGCCATCTCCGGCGTGTATCCGCGTCACCACCGGCGGATTGTAATCGGCCAGTTGCTGATATTCGGGCAAGCCTTTGCCGAAATGATAAAAACCGAAAAGCACCGCGCCTGCACCGGCAATCACCAGCACAACCAACATAAGGAATATCGCCGCAAGAATTCTCATATCACGCTTTCAGGGCCTACCCGCCAATACCATCCGCCGCGACGACAGAAGGTTCGAACTCGCCCTACTATACTACAACTCTGAATGTGGCCTTATTATGGCCTATTTAAGGCCTGCTGGCGCTCAAAATATCGCTTTACCGCCGCCGACATGGCAGCGGCCATCCGTTTGCGTTGCCGCGGATTACGCAGCATTTTCTCGTCCGACCGGTTCGACAGATAGCCCAATTCAACCAGCACGGAGGGGATATCGGGCGCTTTAAGGACTGCAAAACCGGCAAACCGGTGTGTATTTCGCAATAATTTGCGTGTTTTACCCAGCTCATCCACCAATTTACGGGCAAATACCGCCGATTCATTCATTGTTTCGCGCTGGGCGAGGTCAATGAGGATGTTTACGACGTCATTTGACTGATCATCGAGATCAACCCCGGCAATCAGGTCCGATTTATTCTCTTTCCGGGCAAGCGCCCCCGCTTCTTTATCGGATGCCCGCTCGGACAATGTATAGACCGACGTTCCGCGAACCCGGCTGTTGCCGATGGAATCCGCGTGAACCGAAATAAACAGGTCGGCACCCGCGCGACGGGCAATCGCGATCCGGTCGCGCAGACGAATGAAGACATCCCGGTCTCGTGTCAGGCGCACCCGGAACTTACCGGTCGCCAGCAGGCTTTGTCTCAGTTCCCGGGCAAAGGCGAGCACGATGTGTTTTTCCCACACGCCTGACCGGCTCATCGCCCCGGGGTCAACGCCGCCATGGCCGGGATCGATCACAATCAGCTTCTTTTCATCCGGGCGCGCCGGAGGCCGCTTGAACGGAACCGGTACGGACGCCGGGCGGGAAGTCGCCTTTATTTCCGGCTTGCGGTCCGGGCGCTTGTAGGACATCAGGAATGCCTGGCGGCTTGTCTTCGCTATATCGACGACCAGGCGATAGGACCTGTATTTGCCGGATGGCGGAATAATGAATGCCTTGGCAACGCGCACCGGCCCGGTTGAATCGAGCACCACGCGCGACGAGCCCGGCCGGAACAGACCGAACCGCATCCCCGTAACAAGGCCACCCTTTGGCGGATTACGGAGTTTCGGCGACCAGGTGACCTCCGACATATCGAGGACGACGCGATAGGGCTGTTGCAGGACAAAAGATTTGAACGTCACTGAACTGTCGACATCCAGCACGATGCGGGTCTTTGCGGGATAGACCCCGACCCGCACGCCGGTCACCTGAGGTGTCGCTGCATTCGCAGTAGTCGGGGCGATGGTCGCGCCGACGATCCCCAGGGACAACGCCATACAAACCGGAATCGCCATGGCCAGCATGGCCACAGACGCGGCGGGAACACGTCTGATAAGTGCGTAAATTCCTGTCACGATACACATTTAGCGGGTTAAAAATCGTAATATACCAGATATATCCGAATGAGGCGTGCCTTTTCAACGCCTTCGGCAACTGCATCACCGTTAATATAAGTTGTACGGATGCTGGCCGAGGTCTATTCTATTATGGCGAACGTCCGTAGGTGGACTGGAGATTCACTCCTTGCACCGCGTGGCCCTCCGGAATTCGGCGCAAATATCCTTGTTTTGAATATCTGCGCGAAATGGTGGATCGGCTGCGTTTCTCGCCTACGGTATATAGAACCCAGCTCCGGACCCGCGCAAAAGCGGGACTCCGCGAACCACGTAAGTCCCTGCTCCGCGGCACCCCATTTGGAGGAGACGCATAAGGCAGGTCGACGATGGCGCGTCCGGGCTAGATGGTGTGACAACTTTTTGATCGGTCGTTCGCACGACGGAAATGTTGTCTCACCGGAGAAACACTATGTCTAAGCGCATGCTTATCGATGGCGCGCATTCCGAAGAGATTCGGGTTGTCGTCACTACCGGTACACGTCTCGATGAATACGATATCGAGACGACCTTCAAAAAACAGGTTAAAGGCAACATCTACCTCGCAAAAGTCACGCGGGTAGAACCCTCCCTGCAGGCCGCCTTTGTCGATTTCGGCGGTAACCGCCACGGCTTCCTCGCATTCAGCGAAATTCATCCCGACTACTACCAGATCCCGGTCGATGACCGTCAGGCCCTGATCGAAGAACAGGAAGCACTCGAGATGGAAGCCCGCGCCGCGCGCGAGCACCTGGAAGATATCGACGGGGTCAGCGACGATCACGACCTGGATGACGATGCCCACGATATCGAAGTTCCTGACCACGACGATTCCGCCGACGACGACGCGGAAGAAGCCGACGAGGCCGAAAGCGGGTCCAGCGACGGAGACACCACAGACGAAGACGGGGAAACAACAGCCTCCGACGATAACAGCGATGAATCGGGCGACGTTTCGGATCCCGGCCCGGTAGCGGCCGACCCCGATGTCGAAGAAGCCCTCGAAGTTGCGGAGAAATCCTCATCGCGTCGCACGCGTTCCATGCGCCGCTACAAGATCCAGGAAGTCATCAAGCGCCGCCAGATCCTGTTGGTCCAGGTGGTCAAGGAAGAACGTGGCAACAAGGGCGCCGCACTGACGACCTACATTTCCCTCGCAGGACGTTATTGCGTCCTGATGCCGAACTCTTCCCGTGGCGGAGGAATTTCGCGCAAGATCACGGTCGCCAAGGAACGGCGCAAACTGCGCGATACATTGAACTCCCTCGATATGCCCCAGGGCATGGGAGTCATCATCCGGACCGCGGGGCTTGAGCGAAACAAGGCCGAAATAAAACGCGATTTCGAATATCTCATCCGGGCATGGGACGAAGTGCGCGAAAAGACCCTTGAATCCTCGGCACCCGCAATGGTGTACGAAGAAGGCGATATCATTAAACGCGCCATTCGCGATGTTTACAGCAAGGACATCGAAGAAATTCAGGTCGAAGGCACTGAGACCTATCAGACGGCCAAACGCTTTATGCGCCTGATGATGCCAAGCCATGCCAAACGGGTTCAGCAATACCGGGACGATACGATCCCGCTGTATCAGCGCTTTCAGATCGAGCAACAGCTCGACGCGATGCACAACCCCGAGGTTCAGCTTAAATCCGGCGGCTACATTGTCATCAACCCGACCGAAGCACTGGTCGCGATCGATGTGAACTCCGGCAAGTCGACCAAAGAGCGCAATATCGAAGAAACGGCGCTCAAGACGAACATTGAGGCCGCAGACGAAGTCGGCCGCCAGTTGCGTCTTCGTGACCTGGCCGGCCTGATCGTGATCGATTTTATCGACATGGAAGATGGCCGGAACGTTCGCAAGGTTGAACGTCGCCTGCGTGAGGCGATGAAGACCGACAGGGCGCGCCTGCAAATCGGCCGGATCAGTAATTTCGGCCTGCTCGAACTGTCTCGCCAGCGGCTGCGTCCCAGCCTGCTGGAAACCAGCTCGCAGATATGCCCGCATTGCCGCGGAACCGGCACCATCCTGTCAACGGAATCGATGGCCATGCGCGTTCTCCGGGCGATCGAGGAAGAAGGCATCCGCATGCGGACCAGCGAGATCACGGTCAAGGTACCGACCGAGGTTGCGCTGTATATCCTGAACCAGAAGCGGTCGACGCTGGTTGACCTGGAAGCGCGATACGGTTTCCAGGTGATCCTTGAAGGCGATGACACCGTCATCCCGCCCGATATCGAAATCGAACGGGTAAAGGGCCGGCCTGAGCCGACCGCCGGTCAGCCGGCGCGTGGCACAGCAACGGGTTCTGTCAGCACAGCTGAAGAAGATGCTGCCGAAGCAGAAGATGAAGCAGCCGCAGACGCGGAAGCCAGCGAAGCACCCAGCCCGACCGAAGGCGGCGAAGAGAAGCCGAAACGCGGACGCCGCCGCCGGGGACGTCGTCGCTCGCAAAGCGACGAGAATAAATCCGAAGATGCCGCGGCGGAAGACAATACCGATAGCAACAAGGCTGCTTCGGCGGATGCAAATGGCGATGCCGATGCCGATACAGCAAACGCCGGTGCCTCCGATGCGGAAAACAGTGGCGACGAAAACAATGGCGAAGAAAAGCCTGCGCGCCGTCGTCGTCGTGGACGTCGCGGTGGACGCCGCCGCAATCGGAATGCCGAGGGTGAAGCAGGCGAAGAGAGCAATGTCGCAGCGGAAGACACTGATGGCTTCGCCGCTGACAAAGTAACCGACCCGGCAGCGGAAACAGGCTCTGACGAAAGTCAGGATGACGCGTCTCAGAACACTGATCAGAACACTGCGACGACAGAAGTCATTGAGGTTGAAATTCGCGAAAAGCCGGATGCTGAAGATACGCAATCGTCCCAGGCCGAAGCAGATGTCGAGGTTGCTGAAACCCCGACTGCCGAGGAAGCGAATGGCGATGATCGCAAGGCTGAAAGTGCGGCAC
>CAJQLI010000133.1 GCA_905479125.1 uncultured Alphaproteobacteria bacterium
CGACAGAACCGGGTCGGTCCAGTAGAACCAGGCGGGAACGGCGGACAGGACCAGCATCAGGATGCTGACATATACCACCATGACGGCGGCGGATTCCGTCCGCGACAGGAATTTCATACACGTGTTCACTCCCGCGAACAGCACCGCGGTCGCGATTGCCGCGATCATGCCGAGACTGATGTCCTGAAAGCCCGGGCGCAGGATAATCAGGGCGCCGACAAACGCGATTGCGACCGCGCCCCATGTCCGGGGACCTGCCGTTTCACGCAGGATGAAGATCGCGAACAGGATCGTGAAAATCGGCTGGAAATACAGCAGCGCCGTATAGTCGGAAATCGGAATCTCACTGACTGCATAAAACCAGCACATCATGCCGCCATAGGTAAAAAACGACCGCAACAGGTGCAGCGGAAAAACACCCGTCTTCATCACAGAAATGCCGTTGCGCAGGATCAGCGGTGCGACAAACCCAAGCGCGATGACCGCCCGCATGAATGCAAGCTGCGCCGTGGAATAATCCGATGACAGCTCCCGCGTGCACACGGATGCAAGCGTGTAGCCAACACCAGCCAGGATCATCCAGGCCGGGCCCGCGATGACTGCAGGCACATCGGCGAAGGGATTTTTCATTGGGCCCGGTTCAACGCCTGATCAATGATCACCCGTCATCCCCGACGTTGCGGATATCCGTATTCGGCTCCACCCCGGTACGCCGTTGCTGGTGCGAACGCTCCCCATTCGATATCCAGTCCCCCGCGGCGGCACGGTCGGCGAGTGTATCCCATTCCGCCGACCAGTCGCCCAGCTCGTAGCCATGCCACGGCGCTTCAGGCTTCAGCGGCGGCAGGCCAAGCTGCTCCCAAAGCTCTTTCGCGTGCTCCATGTATTCGCGCTTGGGCAGGGCGACAGGCGCCATATCGGCTTTGAGGGTCGCATCGATCAGCAGGGTCGCATCCTCGTCCGCGCCCGACTTTGGCCCATGGCCAAGTGGCCGGTGACGCATCAGTTCGCAATCTTCCGCAAGGTTGGCGCGGTAGCTCATCGACCAGAAAACGGCATCCAGATTGTCCGGATCGATATCCTCGTTCACGGCGATCAGGTATTTTCCGACCGGGGCCTGGAAAGACATGGCGCCGTACAGCGCCCGCCAGATTTCTGTCCGCGCCACGGACCGGTCAAACTGGATGACCAGCACTTTGCGCAGATTGGTCAGCGGCTCGTGCATGGCGACGCGTTTGACCCCGCGCACGCCGAGATGCCCCGTCAGGTGGTTCAGGAACAGCGGTTCATAGGCGACGCGCTTGATGACAGATGATTCCGACGGTGTGACCTGGCTGATGATCGACGTAAACACGGCGTTGCTCCGCCGCGTGATCGCCGTGACGGTGAGGATAAAATTGAATTCTTCAAGGTTGATATGGCCGTGGCTTTCGCCGAACGGGCCTTCCGGCTCGAAATACTCGGGATCGAGCAGACCTTCGATGACGATTTCAGCATCGGCCGGGACGAACAGGTCCGACGTCCTCGCTTTTGCGACACGGATGGGCGCACCCGCAATCCCGCCTGCAACGCCCAGCTCATCGACATCCTTGGCAAGCTTCTGCGGCGCGGCATAGGCCACGGGTGGCGGGCAACCGATCACCATGGCGATCGGCATTGCTTCGCCCCGGGTGCGGTATTTCTCCCAGTGGGCCGTTCCGCCCTGACCAAGGTTCATAAACAGCTTCAGCCCGATCCGGTCCGGCGCCTTCAGCCCGCCACGATAGGTGCCGAGGTTCTGTATCCCCGTATCGGGGTCGCTCGTAACGCAGGCAGTCGCCGTCAGGTAGGGCGCGGAATCGTATCCCGGCGTCGAGACCGGCACAGGCAACGCATCCAGCCCTTTGCCGGATGTCAGGTCGGCACCCTCATAGACAATTTCCTGACACGGCGGGTCTTCGACCACCACCGGCGCGATGGGATTGGCAATCGCATTGGACCAGCAATTGCCGATTTCTGCCACGGGAACACCCATGCCGACCGAATAGATTTCGGCATTGCCCGCCAGTGCACCGACCGTAACCGGTATGTCGAACACACGCCCGTCGCCGCCGGTTACGTTGGTGAACAGAAACGCCTTGCGCTCAGCCTCGGGGATACCGCCGCGGAACTGCCAGCGGACAAGCGGGCTGAGCTCCGAATCCTTGTTGATCGGTGCATCGATCCTGGTCAGCAGGCCGGCGGCATCGAGCGCCGCCAGGTGGTCCTGCATGTCGTTATATCCGCGGGTTTTCGCGTCGGTCATTGGTCGTTCCTCCGTGGCGGCATGATGGATCGCAGCGCAGCGTCGGGCAAGAGGCGGCGATGACGCACAGGGCTGAGGTTGCTATATTCCCGCATCAATAAGGGAGAACGCACATGAAAGCGGCAGTCGTCGGCGATACCGGGCTTGAGATCAGAGAAATCGATACACCTAAACCCGGTCCGGCGGAGGTTCTTATCCGGGTTCGGGCCGTTGGCCTGAACCGCGCCGACGCCATGGTCGCCAGCGGCATGGCCCACGGTCGCGCAGGCGGCCCGGGCACGGTGCCGGGGATCGAATATGTCGGCGAAGTCGCAGAAGTCGGGCCGGAAGTTCCCCACGTCAAACCGGGCGACCGCGTAATGTGCTCAGGCACCGCAGGCTGGGGTGAGTACGCCACCGCCGACTGGGGCCGCACCGTGCCGATCCCCGCCAACAACATGACCTGGGCACAGGCGTCGACCCTGCCGGTCGGCCTGCAGACGATGCATAACGCCATCGTTACGGCAGGCCGTTTCAAACCGGGAGAGACGGTGATGATCCAGGGTGCCAGTACCGGCGTCGGCATGCTCGGTATGCAGATCGCCAAGGCCCTCGGCGCGGGACTGGTCGTCGGCTCATCGACCAACCCGGAACGGCGCGCCCGGCTGACCGAATTCGGTGCCGACCTTGCCGTCGATTCGCAGGACGCGGGCTGGGTCGACCAGGTTCTTGAAGCCACCGGCGGCGATGGTGTCGACCTGATCGTCGACCAGGTATCTGGCTATGTTGCCAACCAGAATATGCAGGCGACCAAAATCCTCGGCCGGATCGTCAATGTCGGTCGCCTCGGCGGGGCATCGGGGGATTTCAATTTCGACCTTCATGCCATGCGCCGCATCGACTATATCGGCGTCACGTTCCGCACCCGCTCGGTCGAAGAAGTGCGCGACATCGTCGCCGCGATGAAAGCCGATTTGTGGGATTCGGTCGAATCCGGCGCATTATCGCTGCCCATCGACCGCGAGTTCGCCTTCGACGACGCCGCAGAAGCGGTCGAGTACATGAAGGCGAACAAGCATTTCGGCAAGATCGTAATGACGCTGTACTAATTCCCGGCACAGCGTCTGTCAGCCGGCGGAAGGTATCAGCCCGCCGGCGGCAGCACGCAAACCTGGTCCCAGCGATAGCGCTCTTTCAGCGTGCCGAAATGTTCGAACACATCGAGGATCACTTCGTACGCCGGTTCGGTAATTTCGGCATGCGGCGTCCAGGTGCCCAGGTCCTGGTAGGCCGCGATGCATGTTGTGAGCACGTCTTCGTCGATATCGGGGAAATAGGCGCTTTCCGCCGCGGCAATTTCCTGCGCGGGCGTTTCGTTCATATAGATACGTGTTTTCCGGTAAGCGCGCATGAACGCCTGCGCCATATCGGTTTCCAGCCATTCACGGGTTGCCGCAAGGCTTGAAAAGCCGCACGGGCCGATCAGAGGACCGGACTGCGCCACCACGTGGCCGACGCCGTCAGCTTCAAGCTGCTGCGGGAACGGTCCCTGCTGCTGAACGTATTCGCCGACACCGGCGCGGAACGCAGTGTCGATATCGGCGGCCCCGCCCGGATGGATCAGATTGATCTTGTCGACATCGATTCCGGCCTTGTGACAGGCATATTTGAACATTGCGAGCGGCTGGCCGCCGGAGAATGTCACCACGTCGGCGCCTTCAAGCTTGTCCCAGGTAAAATCCTCGTCTTCGTCGCGGCCGGTGATGAAGAAACCGTCCATTTCATTGATCTGCGCAAAATGCACGACACTCGGCACTTCCCCCCTCGACAACGGGCCGAAACCCTGGCTCAAGGCTGACTGGACGACATGGGCAGACCCGTCTTCAAGCGCGGCGATCGCGGACACGCCGGGTGGCGAGATCGACCATTCGGGCTCCAGCCCTTCTTCCTGCAGAAACCCGGCAGAAAATGTAGAGATCAGCGGCGAATAAAATGCCGAAAACAGGGTGAACTGGATATTGATCTTGGTCACGGGCGATGTCCTTTTCTTGCGCAAAATCCGATCTGTCGAAGGTCTCATACAGGGCGCGATATGACAACGGGCATGCGACGGATGTGGATTGCCCGACCGGCTGCGCGTCGTTAAGCTTTCGGCATAATCGCCCGACAAAAACCATGGAAACGTTCATGTCCAGCATCACGGTCACCCCCCGCACTCCGGCAATCGGCGCGAAAATCGCGGGAATCGATCTTTCCGAGCCGCTGACGGCGGAAAACCGGGCAGCGATTCAGGACGCCTTTGATTCATACCGCCTGCTGATATTCCGCGACCAATATTTGACTGTCGATCAGCATGTCGCGTTCAGTGAAAATTTCGGCCGGCTCGAAATATTCCCGGACCCGAAAGACATGGCGGACGGCCACAAGACCGTCCTGCGCGTCACCAATATCGACCGGGCCACCAACAAGCTCAAACCCGTGGACGACCCGGGCCATAAATCCTTCACGCTGGGGACCAGCGACTGGCATATCGATTCTTCGTTCCGCACCCTGCCCTCGAAGGCGTCCATGCTGTACGGCATTGAAATGCCGGCAGATGGCGGCGATACGATGTTTGCCGACACGACGTTGGCCTATGACGCTTTGTCCGGGACACGCCGCAAAGAACTCGAAGAGTTGGTGGTAATTCACGATTTCGAGGAAACCCGCCGCCGCCACGGCCTTCCGCCGCGACCGCCCGAAGTTCAGGCAGCGACTCCCCCCGCACGCCAACCGCTGGTCGCGCAGCGCGATCATGACCGTCGCGCATTGTTTATCGGTTCTCACACGGCCGGTATCGACGGCATGGACGACGCGGAAGGCCGGGCGCTGCTGGACGAACTAAAGGAATTTGCGACACAGCCGCAATTTACCTACCGGCACCAGTGGCAATCCGGCGACATGGTAATGTTCGACAATATTTGTGTGATGCACCGCGCCATGCCCTACGACCTGTCGGGCTCACGGCGACTTCTCCACCGGACGACCGTCGCAGGCGAAGCGCCTCTGCAGGCTGTTCAGTCCGCCTGAGGCCGCAGAATTCCTAAATCAGGCCGATCTCGCCCGCGAACCGGCGGGTGATAGCGGCGCATTTTTCCGGTTCCTGTATCTGCATGAAATGGCCGGTTCCCGGCATGCATTCATAGGGCCAGTCGCAATCGTCCCGCAGGGCGCGGCAGGCGTAACCGGGTGCCGACGGAATATCGCAGTCCGGGTCGCTGCCGATCATCAGGAACGGCATGGGAAACTCATCGGCCTGCGGCCAGAAATTCAGCTCTGCATTCTGTCTGTAGATAGCGGCTTCCCGCGCACCGGAGCAGACGAGGTTCCATGTATCCGTCTGTGCATCATGCCGCAGGATCGACTGCGCCATCAGTTCGTAGGCGCCCTCCACCCATTTCGACAACATGCGGGATTTTTTAAATTGCGCGACCTGTTCGGAAGGGTCGGCGAAACCGTCCGACCGTTTTTCAGCCCAGCGCCACAAAACGCCTTCTTCGGAGAGCATCTTCTCATAGAGCCGATGTCCCTTCGCCGGCACCATCGGCGGATCGAACACGATCATGCCATCGAGCCGCCGGTTACCGTCCACCGCGTATTTCAGATTGGTCCGGGACGACATGGAATGAAAAATCCCGAGCTGCCGCTTCTCGCCGAGCTCGCTGTCGATCGCATCATAAATGATCGTCAGGTCTTTCAGAAACCGGTCATAGCTGTGCGCACCGTCATGCACCGGGTTTTCACCGCTATTGCGAAAATCGAACACAACGACATCGTAATCCGCCAGCAGCAGGCCCCAGTAAGGAAAATACCCGTTGATAGCCAGGCCGTTCCCATGGCTGAGGATCAGACGCAGTCCGGCCGGGTTGCCGTGACGGCGCACACGGATCACCGCACCATCATCCATGACAACGTCAAAAATACGTTGGGGCGGGGGGACTGTCAGAGTGCTCATCGGATGGTATGTATAGCAGGTTGGAATTGTTTGGAACGGACATCTTATGGCGGCACAGCGTTTTTCCATCGGCTGGATAATAAAAATAGCATTCTGGTGCCTGATTGTCGGCGTCGCGCTTTCTGCACTGGGCGTTACACCGGGCGACTTCTGGAACAGCCTGTGGGCCGCCGCAAACCGGGTCTACGATTGGGGCGTATCCGCCTTTGGCTGGGCCTGGGACTACATCCTGATCGGCGCTGCCATCGTGGTGCCAATCGTGATTATCCGCTTTGTCTGGCGGTCTATCAGCCGCCGCTGAAAAGATAGCCACACAGACCTGAAATCGGGTAAGTTCCGCCGCCATGGATATCGACAATTTTATCACCCGGGCGCAGCTCTCGCTTGACTGTGAGCCGTCGGACGAAAATACCGACCTGCATCCGGAGGAAATTCCGGAAGACTGCGATCATTTCAAGTGTGCGCTGCGCGGAAGAACCCACGAGATGGAGTTCTATTTCACTTGCCCGCCCGGTGGCGGCCCGCCACGCATTCAGGACGCGACACGCTATCTCGGCGCTGTGGCCGCGGAATATGAAGGCTGTGACGACATGCTGGAATGGGCCGACGAATATGGCTTCGATCCCGGACACATGCATACGCGGGGCGCGTTCGATGCCATCGCACGGCTTACCCGTGATCTCTGGCGCATCGTCGGCGACGACATGTATGACGAACTTCGTCGCGGCGTCGAAATAGAACAGGCCGTCGACATGGCCTGGGCCGGTTTTCAGAATTACGGTCGAAACTAGGAACGCTTCGTTCTAGTCCAGGCCATAGCCGCTTTTCACCGCCGCCAGCATCGCTGTCGTATGAAATGCCTGCTGGTCCTGCTCATACAAATAGTCCCGTCCCACCGGACAGGCGCGCCGGGCAAGACACCCGCGTTCACGGCAGTTTATCCCCGCCGCGCTTTCAACATGGCTGCTGCAGGCGCGGGCATCAAAACTGTCAGGGCGGAAAGCATCCGCCGGGCAGACTGTCAGACAGGGCTTTTTCACACACGTGTCACACGGGCTCGGCGCCGCCAGACGGGGCGGCAATTCGATCCTGTCGCGGAACAGCAAGGCGGCGCGGTAAACGTGCCAGAGACCGAATTCCGGATGAATCATGATCCCGATCGGTGAGCGGTACACCGGCTCGGCCCGGGCCGCCCAGTCCTGTACCGGCACAAAGGGCGGGCCATCATTTGGAAATACCGGCATCGCGTCGACTTCGGCGGCCACGCGCTCTATTTCTGGGCGCAGCCAGCTGTCCAGCGGATTGCGCCTCTGCCGGTCAGCTTGCGCCTCGAAGGCCTCCCACATATCGCCTCCCGCATTACCGATCAGCAATACGGACACAGCCGTGCCGCCATCGGAAAGCAGGGGCATATCATCTGCCGGGACGACATGGAATCCGCCACGCACGAATAACCCGGCACCTTTCAAGAGATCGTTCAATCTATCGATCATTGGGCGAAGTTAGAGCGGATCACGCCTGTTGACGCAAATGTTATTGGCGACGGCAAGGGAACTTCCCATATCAGCTGAACGTTCATGACTGCCGGAGAAATTCGATGACTGCCATCGCCCTGTCCCAATCTACCCGACGCCTGTTTACGGTTTTCGGTCTCACCTTCGCCCTGCTTGCAGCAGCCGGTCTTGTGCGTCCTGCAACAGCCGGGAATATCTGGTTCGAGGGCGGCGTGTTCGGCTCGGCCGCCATTCGCGGCTACGACGTTGTCGCCTATTTCACCCAGGGCAAACCTGTCGAGGGCAAAAGCGACTATTCGCATAAATGGAACAATACCAGCTGGCGCTTCGCCAGCGCGGCACATCGGGACCTTTTCGCCGCCAATCCTGAAAAATACGCCCCGCAATATGGCGGATGGTGCGCCTGGGCCGTCTCCCAGGGCTATACCGCGTCCATTGACCCCGCAGCCTGGCGGATTGTCGACGGCAAGCTCTACCTGAATTATTCGAAATCGGTTCAGAGCCAATGGGCACAGAATATTCCCGGCCTCATTTCAAAGGGCAATACCAACTGGCCCGGCCTCAAACAGAAACTCGCCGCCAAATGAGCGCATCCTTCGGGTAGTGCTCACCACGCGGCGCTCTCCGACGGTCCGGTGCCCCCCAACGGACCCTCGGAACTTCTCCGCCGTCAATCCACCCCGGACTTCATAACGGGATGACAGGGCAAGCCACGCTGGGCTACCCTCGGACCATGCTCAGAAGACCTATTCCCTCATCAGGCG
>CAJQLI010000134.1 GCA_905479125.1 uncultured Alphaproteobacteria bacterium
CGGCGTGACGGTGACGGGCGAAGTGCCGGACCCGGCAGATTACATCGCCAGGGCAGCCGTCTGCATCAACCCGGTGCAGGTGGGCGCCGGCATGCAGAACAAGCTGATCGAGTTCATGGCGATGCGTAAAGCGGTTGTTGCGACCACGGTTGCGAATGAAGGCATCCGGGCGACGCCGGGCGACCACCTTGTTATCGCGGACGACGCGCAGAGTTTCGCCGATGCCGTACTGGCCCTGCTGGCCGATCCGGCGCGGCGTGACAGCCTTGCGGAAGCCGCCCGTAACTATATTCTCGGACACTGGACCTGGGAGGCGCACTTCCTGACGCTAGAGGCAGCGATGCTGGCGGCGTTAGAGGATTCCGCGCCGCTGCAAAATGCGCTATCCAGTCCGCAGGGAGACTGATCTATGGATCTCGACGCCTATTTCGATACCGAACTTGATGAACACGACACGGTTGTCGCGGCCACGCGCGCGCTGAAGGCGGATTTCATCCGTCTCGCGGATATTTGCGAGGCGGCGGTGAATGCCGGGAACAAGCTGGTGTTTTTTGGCAATGGCGGCAGTGCCGGCGATGCGCAGCATCTCGCGACCGAACTTGTCTGCCGTTACAAGGTGAACCGGCGAGCACTTCCGGCAATCGCGTTTACGACGGACACTTCGCTGCTGACGGCGGCGGCGAACGATTTCGGTTACGACACGGTCTTCGCCCGCCAGGTCGAGGCGTTGTGCAAACCGGGTGATGTCGCAATCGGCATAACCACCTCGGGGCAGAGCCCGAATGTAACGCTGGCGCTGGAAACCGCGCGCGATATGGGGGTTGTCCCTGCCGCACTGAGTGGAAAAGACGGCGGAAAACTGGTCGGTCTGGCCGATCCTCTGCTGATCGTGCCTTCTGAAACGACGGCGCGGATTCAGGAAATGCACATTATGCTCGGTCAGATGCTGTGCGATATCCTCGAGCGGAAATGCGCCTGATGACGGCGCCGGATCACGCTGCCCTCGCGGCGCGCATTGCCGACCTGCAGACGGCAAAAGTGGTCTGTGTCGGCGATGTCATGCTGGACCGCTTCGTCTATGGCGATGTCAGCCGGGTATCCCCCGAAGCGCCGATCCCGGTGTGCCGCGTGACGAATGAAACCGCAATGCTGGGCGGCGCCGGCAACGTCGTCCGCAATCTGGTGTCTGTCGGGGCGGCCGTCACATTTGTCAGCGTGACCGGTGATGACGATATCGCGCGTGATGTCGATTTGCTGTTGCGCGATCTCGCGGGTGTAACCCCGAACCTGATACGTGAAAAAGACCGGCCGACGACCAGCAAAATCCGCTACGTCGCTGGCGGGCAGCAATTGCTTCGTGCCGACCGCGAAGTCACAACGCCGATTGCCGACGACGTCGCAGACGCCGTTTTCCGGGCCGCGGAGAGTGCCCTCGAAGATGCCGGTGTGCTGATCGTTTCCGATTATGGCAAGGGTACGATAACCGACAGCCTCGTGGCCCGCCTGATCGAGGCGGCAAGCGCCGCCGGCAAGCCGGTGATTGTCGATCCGAAGTCCCGGGATTTTACGCGTTATGCCGGGGCAAGCCTGATCACGCCCAACCTGAAAGAACTCGGCGAAGCGGCAGACGGCGAACTGTCATCCGAGGACGGCATCGTTGATGCTGCCCGCGGCCTGCTGTCACATGCCGGCATCGGGTCAATGCTGGTGACCCGCGGTGCGCAGGGGATGTCGTTGGTGACCGCGGCCGGCGCGGATCATTTCCCGTCGCGCGCGCGTGAAGTGTTCGATGTTTCGGGCGCGGGCGATACGGTCCTCGCCCTGTTGGCGGCGGGTATCGCGGCGGGTGTGCCGACGCTTGAAGCGGCGCAGCTTGCCAACGTGGCGGCGGGGATCGTTGTCGGCAAGACCGGGACCGCGGTGGTGTATGCCGATGATCTGCTCGAAGAACTGAATGATATGGCCGGCCATAGCGGGCCCCAGCCACCTCTGCGACTTGATGCGGCGCTCGACCGGATAAGAACGTGGAAAGCCCGGGGCGATAAGGTCGGTTTCACCAATGGTTGCTTCGATCTGCTGCATCCGGGACATGTTTCGCTTCTCGCATCGGCCAGGGCGACCTGTGACCGGCTGGTGGTCGGGTTGAATTCCGATATGTCTGTGAAGCGGCTGAAGGGCGAAAACCGTCCCATGCAGAACGAGGCGGCACGCGCCGCCGTATTGTCGTCGCTGGAGACGGTGGACCTGGTTGTGATCTTCGACGAGGATACGCCGGAAGCGCTGCTCCACGAAGTTCGCCCGGATGTTCTGGTGAAGGGCGCGGATTATACGATCGAGACCGTTGTCGGCGCTGACCTGGTGCAATCCTATGGCGGCAGGGTTGTCCTGGCGGAGATTGTGGACGGGTTCAGCACCACGGCAACGATCGCCAGGATGAACGCTTCCTGAAGGGGAGACCGCCCCATCGTTCTTGAGCACATTTTTTACGGACTGGCCTGGGCGTCATTCGGCCTGCTGCATTCGGTGCTGGCCGCCGATTGCGTGAAGGCGCGCCTTCCCTTGGGTCGTTATTACCGGCTTTCCTATAACGGGTTTGCGCTGCTGCATATCGGCGTTGTCTGGTGGCTTGGCAGGCAATGGCTGGTTGGCGCGCCCCCACTTGGCATTCCTCCGGTCGCAAGTCTGATCGGCGACGGCGTGACCGTTCTGGGGATCGTGGTTATCGCGATTGCCCTGCTGGGGTATGACCGCGGTCGTTTCCTGGGTACTACCCAGATACGATCGCCCGAGGATGACGCGGATGAGGAACTGAAGACGGCCGGCTTGCTCCGCTATGTCCGCCACCCACTTTATAGTGGCGTTTTCCTGGTTCTGTGGGGGCATGCGCAGACGGAATTTTCACTGGCGACTGCCGTGTGGGGCAGTATCTATCTTCTGATCGGGGCGATGTATGAAGAGCGTCGGCTGGCCGATCGATACGGGGAAGCCTATGCAGCGTATCGTGAACGCGTACCCGCTTTTATCCCGTGGCGCGGCCGGGCTCGCCCCGATTAAATTTCCAGACTAGATTTCCAGACTAGATTTCCAGACAGCGGGCGACGCGATAGGTCGAACGTTCCATGCAGACACCATGTTTTTCGGCGGCCTGCTGAAAATAGTTGTCCGCGACCTCCCGTGTTCGCTGCAAATCACGGGCAATCAGCGCGCGCATGCACTGGTAATAGGGGGCAGTCCGCTTGCGGTAACCGGCTTTCCGGCAGTTCAGCGATGCAAGCTTCCGTTTTTGCAGCACCGAATGCGTTCCGCGCATTTCCGCAATGCTGTTAGCACTGACGGTAAGGGGTATTTTCGTCGCCTTTGGAACCGTACAGCCAGCCGCCATCAGTCCCAGTAATATGATTGCGCCAACCCGCATCATAACTGTCGCCCTGTTTGTTTCGTTTCGTTTCTTTAATCGTGTTGTTTTTCAACACTTTATAGCGGGACTATGTCAGAAAAATTTCCCGCATACAATTGTAACAACGATGTTTTATCGCGGTCGTTCAGTCGTGATGGCTCAATCGACTGCTGGCGGCAAGGGCGAAGCGGATAAGCTGGCGGCGCTTGCGGTTGGTATTGAGCTTGCGCGTCATGCTTTCGCGCCGAACGGCGGCTGCGTATGGGTCGGCGACGATCAGGCCACAATCATCCGGCATCATGTCCACCGGAAAGCCGGCCGGGACGGCAAAATAGAAACGTTCGGAGAAGGCCAGATATTCTTGCCATTTACGGTCACCGCGATAATCGGCGACCGTGCTTTTGACCTCGACGATTACAAACTCCCCATTGCGGTCGATCGCCATTACATCGACACGCCGGCCATTTGCCAGTTTGAACTCGGTCAAAGTGCCGAATCCCAGGTCCTGAAACAGTTTACACACGCCGCGGGTCAGCAGGCGGGTGGTTTCAGGCACGTCGTATGATTGATCGAATAAATTCATTGAGAACAGAACGTAAACAAAAAAGATGCCCGTTTCCATCACTTAACGCTTTAAAACCACGGCGTTTACGCCCATTTTCAGGGGCAGAGTAAATGAGGGGCGTACGGTATGGATAAGCAGACAGAGAAACCATCGGCCAGTCGCCGCAAAGCGCTGTCGCGTCTTGGACTGGGTGTTGCAGTGGCCTATGTCGCGCCGACGATCCTTCACCTTGATCGCTCCGCGCAGGCGGTTCAACCGTCCTGCAACGGCGCTGCCAGCAAGGGGAACCCCTGGTGCAATACTGGCGGCAAAGGCGGCAAAGGCGGCAAAGGCGGC
>CAJQLI010000135.1 GCA_905479125.1 uncultured Alphaproteobacteria bacterium
GACGGTCGGGAAAAAGGTAAGTTGGCCTTGGTTGAGCCGACCGATCAAATCGTTTTCATAAACATCACTGCAGGGGTAGCCGTGCCGCGGATTCGCGGAATACGGTGCGACCCCGGACCTGGAAGCCCCGCCGATGGCAATCACCGCTGAGAGCCCCGATACTCAGCCCCAGAACGCGCTTCAGGCCGCCATCTGGGTCGTCGGCGCCGCCGCGTCGTTCATGTTGATGATGATCGCCGTGCGCGAACTTACAACGACCATGTCGAGCTTCCAGGTATTGTCTTTCCGCTCGATCGTCGGCATTCCGATCATGTGCCTGGTCGCCTGGCATATGGGCTTTCGCAAAATCCGCTCGCGCCGCGTCGGTATGCAGATCAGCCGCAACATCGTTCATTTCGGCGGCCAATGGTGCTGGGTCATCGGCGTCACCCTGCTGCCCCTGGCCCACGTTACAGCGCTCGATTTCACGATGCCGATGTGGACCGCCGTGATCGCCATTTTGTTTCTTGGCGAGAAGGCCAAATCACACCGGGTTTTCGCCCTATTGATGGGGCTGGCCGGTGTCCTTGTGATCCTGAGGCCCGGCCTGGAAATCGTGACCGAGGGTGCGCTGGTCGTGCTGTTCGGAGCCGTGTTGTACGGTGCCTCGAACGTGATGATGAAATCGTTGCTGTCGGAGGATGCCCCATGGGTGATCGTATTCTGGATGCAGGTGATACAGCTGCCGCTTAGCCTGCTGCCAGCCATATTCTGGTTTGACTGGGTCTGGCCTGAATGGGCCGACGCGCCCTGGTTGCTGGCCATCGGGGTCACCGGTATGACGGCCCATTTTTGCCTTGCCCGGGCATTTCAACTTGCCGATGCGACCGTTTGCATCCCCGTCGATTTCGTGCGTCTGCCATTGGCGGCGCTGGTGGGGTGGCTGTTCTATTCGGAAGGCCTGAGCATCTGGGTTCTCGCAGGCGCACTCCTGATCTTCGGTGGGAACTACTATTCCGTCTGGCGGGAAACCCGCAGCGGCAAGCTGGCCCGGGAAAAAGCCTGATGTCCCTTCCACCCCTGTTTCAGGCCATTCTGTGGTTCGGCGGCACGATGTCCGGGTTTGCCGGCATGGCGGTTGCCGCACGCAGCCTGCACACCGAAATGTCGACCTTCGAGATCCTGTTTTTTCGCAGCCTGATCGGCATTCTGGTGGTTCTGCCATTCATCGCACGCAATCATTTCATCGATATACGCCTGACGAATATCCGCCTGCACTCCGGTCGGGCGGCAATCCAGTTCGGTGGGCAGGTATGCTGGATATACGGTGTCACACACCTGACGTTTTCAGACCTGACGGCCATTGAATTCTCGGTACCGCTCTTTACCGCCCTGCTCGCGGTACTTTTCCTCGGCGAACGCATGTGGCGGCACAAATGGATCGCGACGATCTTCGGCTTCGCCGGTGTCCTGATCATCCTGCGGCCGGAAGGCTCTGCCTTTAATACTGCCGGGGCGGTGATGATCCTCGGTTCATTCCTGTATGCCGGTTCGGGCGTTCTGGTGAAATTTCTGACCCGTACGGAAACGCCGCAGGGCATCATTTTCTGGATGAACCTGCTGCAACTGCCCGCCGGGCTGATCCCGGCCGTGTTCATCTTCGACTGGGTCACCCCCGGCATCGCCGATGTTCCGTGGATACTCGTCTGGGGTCTGTCGGGCCTGTGGGCGCACTACGCCATGGCCCGGGCCCTGTCGCTCGCCGATATCACGATCATCTTCCCGCTGGATTTTCTGCGCCTGCCGGTCATGGCGGTCATCGGCTACCTGCTCTATGCCGAGGCACTGGATCCTTGGACCGCCGTGGGCGCGCTGATTATCTTCGCCGGCAACTGGTACAGCGTGCGGGAAGAATCCCGCCGTGGCGGCTCACCCGGCGGACATTAAACGCGTGCACCGGCCCTTTGAGCAGACAGGTCTACAGCGCGCTCGCCGGCCGCCGGATCGTGCGCCACATATGGGCTGCCGGGGAATTGTCATTACCGAGGCCTTCTTCCGGCTGCTTGAAGTGGCGGCCGATAATATCTTCGAAATCCTCGATGACGACCTGAGTGTCCGGATCGAAGGCATATAGATCGTTTACGCAGATCATCCGGGCCGACATGTACCATTTGTGGTTCCTGGCTTCCTCGTAATCCCGCTGGACATAAGGCTCGACCTTGTAATCCTGACCAAACCAGTTGGCATAGGCGACAGGGTATTCGTACCCGACGGATTCATCCGGGAAGAACCGCAATGCCTGATGCATCCGGATTGCCCAGGAAACTTCCTCGTCGACATAGGGTTCCAGCATCTGGGCGCCCCAATAGCCGTGGTCGGGGCGGAACAGGGCGATCACCGAGACGTCATGCAGCAGACAGGCCAGGACCATCTTTTCCGGCAGCCCGTTCTTCCGGGCTAACGCGGCGCTTTGCAGCAGATGCTGCTTGGACGGCGCGAAACGAAAATTGAAAAAATCGATCAGGGACGGTTTTTCCGGCATTTCCGGCAACCGGTGATCTTCGCCCATCAGGGCCGGTGCCGGCCCGGCCATCTTGAATTCCGTACCATCGGACCATTCACCATCCGCGAGCTTGTTGATCGCCGAGCGGTGGATCACCAGGTCGCCGAGTTCCTGCATCTGCTTGTATTCAAGCGCGTCCGCTTTGTCCGAAAGGCCCTGTAGGTTCGCCATCTTTTCGCTCCCCGGAATGAATATGTCTCGATGGAAAAACTTATCGTAAAACGGATCCCGCGCATATCCCGACGCCCAATACCGTTGCAGGCGAGCGGCCCCTAGAACAGAAATCGGAGAACGAGCCCGGCAAACATCAGAAGGATCACGGCAAAGACGGCTTTATCAACGAAGCTGCCGGCCTGCATTGCCTTCAGGTATTTGTTTTGCTGTCCGGGATTGGGGCTGCCGTCAGGCAGGAACCGAAGGTCCTTGCCACAGGACCGGCATTCATCCGGAAAGGACGTAACGTTCCGGCCGCAATGGGGACAATCAATCCAGTTATCGACCATCAGTCCCGCTCGAACTGGCCCTTGCCGAACAGCAGGTCGCGGGTCTCGTCGCTCATCTCTTTCGATCCGCGATGTGCGGCCAGTAATTTCATACCTGCCTGTACACCGGGCCGCCCCGACAATTCATCGAACCAACGCTTAACATGGGGAAAGTCCGCCTTGTCGACGCCCTGCCGCCGCGACGGCCGCGCCCAGGGCCAGCACGCCATGTCGGCAATCGAATAGGCCTCACCGCCGAGCCACGGGTTGTCAGCCAGCCGCCGGTCCATCACGCCATACAGGCGGCGTACTTCCTTCGAGTAACGTTCCACGCCGTAAGGCACGTCCTCCCCGCCCATCGCCTGGCGGAAATGATGCGCCTGCCCCGCCATCGGACCCAACCCGCCCATCTGCCACATCAGCCACTCCATAACAGACTTACGCGCCCGGATGTCGTTCGGATCGGGCAGGAACCTGCCTTCCTTCTCGGCGAGATAAATCATGATCGCCCCCGTCTCGAAAACCGCGACTGGTGCGCCGCCATCGGCGGGGTCGTGGTCGACAATCGCCGGGATACGGTTATTCGGACTGAGTTTCAGGAATCCGGGATCGAATTGATCGCCCTTGTTGATATCGACCGCCACGACCTCGTTCTCAAGGCCAAGCTCGGCGATCAGGATCGATACCTTATGGCCGTTCGGCGTCGGCCATGTGTACTGGGTGATCAT
>CAJQLI010000136.1 GCA_905479125.1 uncultured Alphaproteobacteria bacterium
GGTAGGCGGGGCGGATCTCGATCGCACGCTTGTAGTTCTCGATCGCCGCCGCCAGGTCGCCTTTGTTCTTGAGTGCCAGCCCGTGATTGTAGTGGGCTTCCGCAACCCCGGGGTCGACCGCGATTGCCCGACGGAAGCTGTCGACAGCGTCGTCGAGACGGCCAAGCCCCGCGTTTGCGGCGCCGAGGATGTTGAGGAGTGCTGTTTCTTCCGGGAATTCCTTGACGAGCGCGTTGCCCTTTTCCACGACCTCGACAAGTCGTCGCTGGCCATAGAGCGCGGTAAGCGTCTTCATTTCCTGCCCGAAGGGGCTCATGTCAGCAGGAGGGGCAGGGGCGACTCCCAGAGCTGCAAGGCCCTGGCGGGCATGCCTGTTGCCGGGAAATTCCGCGAGGATCGTGTTGTACAATTCGGCCGATCTTGCGATCTCGCCCTTTTTGGCATGACGCTTTGCCTGTGAAAGGGTTTTATTGACGGACAACTTCATAGATTGACCCTGATGGACGCAATGAACCGGTGCCGTAAAAGATGATGCATTTTCAGGGCCGCGCCAAGGGGGAGACGGTGTAATTCCGGAATCGGAATGCATGAGAGGAAAGGCTTTGTGCCGCGGCCGGGCGGCTTTATTCCCGAACGGATCGATGTTCTTATGGGGAAGGCTCGCGCCCTGCTATCGGTACGCGGGTATTGTCTGATTTTGCACCAGGAGCGGCCTGTATGACCCGGATTAAACCTTCATCCGACGAAGAGATGGGCGACTCCATCGATTTTCTCAAACCGACGATAGAACGCCTCGGTTTTCTGCCGAACTCGCAGCGCATCATGGCTCAAAAGCCGGAATTGCTGTTCGGTATCAACGAACTGTACAAGGCGATCATGCACAGGTCTGAAGGCTCCCTGCCGCCGGGCCTGTTGTATCTGGTCGGCAATGCGTCGAGCCTGGCTGCAGGCTGCATGTATTGCGTTGCTCATTCCGGCGGTGCTGCGAGCCATAACGGTATCGAGGAAGAAAAACTCGCCGCGATCTGGGAATACGAGACCAGCGATCTGTTCTCCGAAGCCGAGCGCGCGGCGATCCGATTTGCGCAGGCCTCGTCCTCGGTGCCGAACATGGTGACGGACGAAGATTTCGAAGACCTGAAAAAGCACTTCACCGAATACCAGATCGTCGAGATGCTCTCGATCATCGGCCTGTACGGTTTTTTCAACCGGTGGAATGACACGCTCGCGACCCCGCTCGAAGACGGCCCGAAGGCGTTCGCGGAAAAGACCGTCGCCAAGGCGGGCTGGACGCCGGGCAAGCACGAGACGTAAGCGTCTCGCGCCTCGTGCTTTGTCGTTAGATGGCGGTTTCTTCGGCGTCCTCGTCAGAGATACGCATCTCCATCAGACCCGCCGGCGTCCGCGCGATAATCAATTTTGCCGGTACATCGGCGACGTTTTTCATCCAGTGGGCAATGCGGCTATCCCAGTGAATGCTGTCACCCGGGCCCAGGAGGTGGGTTTCGTCGCCATAGATCACTTCGACTTCGCCTTCCAGCACATGACACGCTTCTTCGCCGTCATGAGCATGCGCCTTATCGATGGCCGTGGATTGCGCCGGTATCTCGACGATCACCAGTTCGAGTTGCCGGTCAGGGGCTGACATATACTGCATGACTTTCCGGTGCTTCGCGTCAGGTGCGCCGAAATGTACATGGCGGCGGTCGGCCGCGCGGATGACCGTGCAGGCGGCTCTTTCATCGACGAACAGCGACGAAATCGAAATATCCAGTGCACCGCCGAGCTTTTCGAGGCTTTGAAGCGACGGTGACGCCTTTCCGGTCTCGACTTGGCTGATATAGGCGCGTGACAGTCCGCTGGCGGCGGCGACATCGTCGATGACCATATTCCGGCGGATGCGGGTTTCGCGAAGACGTTTGCCGATATCCAAGTTCATGCTCCATTGCTGCGTTACCGCGGCGCGATGGTACGTTGTGCTGTTTGACGCAAGCAAGCAATATTTGCTGTTGTCGAACAGCGTCGTTCGCCGCTAGACTTTCCATACCGCAAAGTGATCACAAAGACACACGGGAGGAAACGATGAGCAAATTTATATTGAGGACCGCGGCACTGGTGACGGCGGGCATATTCACGATTTCCACGGCCCAGGCTGCCGACTACACCATGAAAATCGGCTTCGCGACGTTCAAGGACGTTCAGCACCAGTGGTCGAGCTGGATGAAAGAGGAGATTGAGAAAAAGTCGAAGGGCCGTATAGAGGTCAATGTTTTTCCCAAAAGCCAGCTTGGCGCCATTCCGCGCCAGATCGACGGGGTTCGTCTTGGCACGCAGCAGGGCTTCGTCGCGCCGACGGATTTCTTCTCAGGCATCGATCCGCGCTTTGGCGTATTCTCGATCCCGGTCTTGTTTAAGGACAAGCTGCACGCGGCAAAGGTGATCGCGGACCCGGCACTGAACAAGGACATCCTTGCGCTTGGCAGCGACAAGGGCATGGAGAATACGGCGATCTTCACCCATTCGACGGCGCATTATCTCGCCAAGAGCCCGATTACGAAGCTGAATGATTTCAAAGGCAAGAAATTCCGGGTCAATGCGACGGCGGCGGAACGCGAAAAGATGCGCCGTTTCGGGGCGTCTGCGGTACCGATGCCCTTATCCGAAGTGGTGCCGGCCCTGCAGCGCGGTGTCGTGGACGGCACGCAGTCCGGAACGGTGGTTTACGTCGTGTTCAAATTCAATCGGATCAGTAAGGTGCTCACCCGGACCGACGACACCCTGATTATCTCGTCGGCTGTCTTGAGCCAGGCATGGCTCAAACAGCTGCCCGCGGACCTGCGCAAGATCGTGGTCGAAACCGGCCGCAGCCTGCAGGAGAAATCGTCCGCGTTCAGCCACAAGAGCGAAAACTTCATGATCGGCAAATGGAAAGAGGCCGGCGGTTCGCTCAATACCCTGCCGGCAGCCGATCTCGCGCAAATCCGCGGCTTGCTTGCCGATGTTGGCGAGAAGGTTACGAAGGAGAACTCGAAGGTTCACGCTTTTTTCCAAAAGGTGAAGGCGACCGGCGCAAGGTACTGATCGGTGGGGAGTTGCGACCCGGCGCGCTTGCGCGCCGGGTCTGACTTTCGCACCTTAATCTGTAAAGACGTGACGGGGACGCCGCCCGCGAAGGGTGTTGCCACCGCAAGCAGGAACTCTTGATGACCGACGTCTCGCCGGGCGAACCTACTGAACAGCTATCCGACGCAGTGCCGTCATGGCAACGCAATGTTTTTGTCACGGTGCCGCGCCTGGTCACCGGCGCGCTGATCCTGATTGCCATCGGTATCAATTTCGCCAATGTCATCAGCCGTTACCTGTTCAATTTCGCCCTGTATTGGGCGGAGGAGATCATGATCTTCCTTGTCGTCTGGTGCGTTTTCGTCGCGGCGGCGACTGTGGCGTTCAATGGCGCGAACCTAAAGATGGATCTGCTGTCCGCTAAGTTCCCCCCGGGCCTGCGCAAAGCGGTGAACGCAATGACCACAGCGACAATGATCGGGCTCGTCGGGTTCGCTGCCTGGCAGTCGATGATCGTCGTGAGGCTCTTTGCCGACGGGGGCAGCGTCAGTGTGACCGCCTCGGTCCCCATGGTTATTCCGCACAGCGCACTTTTTGTCGGGCTTGTCCTGATGGTGCTGGCGGTCGTCTTCCGGTGGCGCGCATATCTGCGTAGCCGGTTCTAGCGGGGCATCAAGCCATGGAATGGGCGATGATCGCGCTGCCGGTGATTTTGTTGCTACTGGGCTTTCCGGTGTTTCTTGTGTTGCTTGGCGCGTCAGTTGCCGTGCTGGTGTTTTTCTCGAACGATCCCGCGACAATCATACACCAGCAGATGTTCGGCAGCGTGACGAAATTCGCGCTTCTCGCCGTGCCGTTTTTCATCTTCGCCGGCGAAATGATGAGCCGGGGCGGGGTCTCGATCCGGCTGATCAACTGGGTGGGGTCCATCGTCGGCGGGGTGCGGGGCGCACTGCCGATGACGGTGGTCGGCACCGCGACCGTGTTTGGCGCGATCTCCGGCTCGACCGCTGCGACTGTCGCGGCGGTGGGCACGTTGACCTACGATCCCCTGCGGGCGAAGGGGTATGACGAGAAATTCGCATCCGGTCTGCTAACGTCGTCCGGGGCGATCGCCAATATCATCCCCCCTTCCATCGCGATGATCCTCTATGCCTATGCCGCAGAAACCTCGGTGGTGGATCTTTTTGCCGCTGGCATTCTGCCGGGTCTGCTGTTGGCCGCGTGTTTCGGCACCTATATCTACTGGTACGCGCGGCGCCACAATATCCGGGAGTCCGAAAAGGTTTCCTGGGCTGGTTTTATCGCGGCGACGAAGTCAGGGGCCTGGGCGCTGGGCGCGCCGGTGATCGTCCTTGGCGGCATCTATTCCGGCGTGTTCGCACCGACGGAAGCGGCGGGGATTGCGTGCGTATACGCGATATTCGTTACCGTCTGCATCTATCGGGAAGCGACATGGAAAGACCTGTTCGACGTCGCTGCGAATTCCGTATACCTCACCGCGCAGATTTTCCTGATCGTCGCGTTTGCTGGGGTCTATTCGTGGCTGCTCACGGTATCGGGTGCGGCGCAGGGCGCGATCGATCTGATCGAAGGCCTCAACGTTTCTCCCTGGATGCTGCTGTTGGTCATCAACGTGTTTTTGTTGCTGGTCGGCACCGTTCTGGATACCGCGTCCGCCATCCTGGTGCTGACGCCGCTGCTTGCCAATATCGCCTCGGCGCTCGGCATCGATCTGGTGCATTTCGGGATCATCGTGGTGATGAACCTGTCAATCGGCACCTTCACGCCACCCTTCGGGCTGAATATTTTCGTCGGTCAGGCGGTCTTCAAGGTACCGCTCTCGAGCCTGTATCCCGGCCTGGTGCCCTTCATCCTGATTTCGATCGGCGTGTTGCTGGTCGTGACCTATTTGCCGGGGCTGTCGCTCTCGATTCTGCAATTTATCTGAGAAGAAATTCATGATTTCGATCATCGGCGCTACCGGGACAACCGGCAAATATCTGGTTCAGGAGCTGGCCGGGAAAGGTTTGGAATTCCGCTGCATTATCCGCGACGCGGACCGGGCACGGGAGGCCCTGGGCGAGGATATCGATTTTGTGACGGGAGACATCTCCGATGTCGCGACCGTCGAGGCCGGATGCGCCGGATGCGATACGCTGTTTCTGCTGTCGCCGCACAACCCGGCACTTGGCCAGCAGCAGTCGGATGCGGTCGATGCCGCCAAACGCGCGGGTGTGACGCGTATCGTCAAACTCGCGGGCATGATGACCAATGCCGATATGCGGATTCCCGCGGAGCACGCCATCGCCGAACGCTACCTGCAGGAAAGCGGCACGGCGTGGACAATTGTTCGACCGAATTTTTTCATGCAGAACCTGCTGAATACAGCGGGCGCGGTTAAGGGCCAGGGCAAGATGATAATGCCGTTCGACCCGGAAATACCCATCGGCATGATCGACGCGCGGGACATCGCGGCGGTCTGCGCGACGGTACTGACCGAGGACGGCTATGCCGGAAAACTTCTCGAAGTCACCGGCGGGCTGGTAACGCTGAACGATTGTGCGGCCGCGCTCTCCGCCGTATTGGGAACGGAGGTGCCGTTCGTTCGTGCGCCGCTGGAGATGGCACAGAAGGTGGCGGCGGATAACGGTGCGCCTGTATGGGCGGTCGAGCATATCGGCAATATTGCTATCGATATCGAAGCCCGGACCATGTCCCGCGATACCGGCACCGTTGCCGAGATCCTCGGCCGGCCGGCTCGGACGATCGCCGGATTCTTTGACGATCATGCCGCCCAGTTTCGCGGCTGACACCGATCTGTTACCAATCCCGAAACGACCTATTGGAGACAAAACATGAGCCGCGTTAAGCCGCTGACCGACGAAGAGCTGGTCGACTATCAGGATATCATGGCGCCGAGCATAAAGCGCCTCGGCTTCATTCCGAATTCGCAGCGCGTGATGGCGCGCAAGCCAGAACTTCTGGTCGCGTTCAACGCCCTCGGCAAGGCGGTCAACAGCCAGACCGACGGCTCGATCCCCGCATCGCTCAAATACATGATCGCCAATGCGGCGAGCCTTTCGGCAGGCTGCATGTATTGCGTCGCCCATACTGGCGGCGGCACTGCGCGCACCGGCGTTGACGAACAGAAAATCGCCGCGATCTGGGAATTCGAAACCAGCGATCTTTTCTCGGAAGCAGAACGGTCCGCGCTTCGCTTTGCCCAGGCCGCCGCAGCCGTGCCCAACATGGCCACCGATGA
>CAJQLI010000137.1 GCA_905479125.1 uncultured Alphaproteobacteria bacterium
GGTTTGTGCCGGTTCGGGGCGGGGTTTTACAGGGGCGGGAATGATTGGTGTACCGACCGGCGGCATATCGTTGATTTCAGGCGGCACGAAAGGGGTGCCGGCCGGCAGATCGAGAATCTTTCCGGGGTGTAATCCCGATGGTATATCGAGAACGGGGAGCGAAGCCGCTTCGATTTCCGGCAAAGGTGCGATGGCGGCAATGGGGGTCGTGGCTGACGCCACGGCATAGGTCGTAATTCGATTGCCGACTTGAACGGTGACGGCGCCGTTCGTGGTATCGATTGCTACAGCGACCCGACCTGCCGACAGGATGATACGATTATCGGCAGCGCCGTTTTCCGGGCTTCCAGGATCCGTCACGGGTTTCAGTTGGGCGACCGAAGTGATGATTTCTGTCGCCGGGATGGCGGCCCCGGCAGCCGGTGATGCATTTGCAGACGTTGTGTTGATCGTTGCCGCGACGGCGCGGGAGAGGATGGCGGAGATGCTTCTGGCGCTGTCTTCCACCAGGGCTTGCGGTGCGCCGGTGTTCTGCAGGGCTGCGGTAAGGGGCGGGGTGAGTGCGTCAATGAAAGCCGTCGGTGCAATAAAAGTTGCCCCCTGAGTAGCGCTGACTGTGGCTCCCGTTGCCGGCATTGCGCCGATATTTCTTGCATATGCGCTGGCGGTGGATTGCACCGTGTTCAGTGCTTGCAGCACCGGGGTTGCTTTTTCAGCACTGTAATCTGTCACGTCGAGCAGGTGATGCGCGGGTGCGGTTCCGTGTGAGGTCGGTGCCGAAGGTGTGACATTGACCTGTGGTGAGGTGACGCGGATATCGCCGGTTTCATGATCGATGATCACTGTAATGCCGTTGGCGACCATGTTGAGCAGGGCGCGTGTGGTATCCTGAAGCCGCTCCAGCAATGCATGGACAATTTCCGCGGCATTGCGGCTATCACCCGCGATCGTCGTCGCAAGTTGTGCGGCTGCGCTATCAGCCGCTTTCAGGGCAAGCGGTTCCGGAACACCCAGCTCGATCAGGGCGGTCGCAACCCGGGCGCGCAGCAGGTCGAGCAAGGCTGTCACGGTTTCGCGTGCCGATTGGGCAAGCTTTTCATGCGCCGGGTTAATGACGGTCGTGTTATCGGCTTTATGCCGGGCGGTTTCCTGATCTGTGCGGGCTGCGCCGTCGTCGTTGCCGGAAGAGATTTCCGGCGCGGTGGTGGCTAATGCCTGCGCATATTTCGTCAGGGCCGCGCTACCTGCGCTGACCGAGGGCAACATTTCGGACCTCCTGTCCTCTGCCTCTCAAATGCCGGCTACGTGCCGACTGAATTCGTCTCGTTTAGATGCAACCTCCTGGCTGCACGTCGTCTGGGTCGTTCAGGTCGTTCAGGTCGTTCAGGCGTAAATTTCTACCGTTTCGTTTTCTCTGTTTTGGGCTTTGCTGATCTCTGGATCTTTGTCGTCCTTGCCGAGATAGACCCGGACAACGAGATCAAAGGTCATCCGCGTGATCGTTTCCTGGCGTCCGTTGGTATATTCCTCAACCGCCTGAATTCGCAGCGAGTTCGGCGATGTCGCGTCCTCCGGCGGCGTTTCGAAGGGCTTGGCGACAACGTCGTCAGCTTCCGGATCGTTGGCTTTTTTGTCGTTCACAACAATTGCGTCGTAAAGTGCTTCATTCGCAGAGGGCAGCGGCGGCGGCAATGTTGCATCCTCGCCTTCCTCCTCGATGAACCCGTTATTGACTAGGTATTGCTGCACCCGGTCGAAGATCGACGCTATTGATGGCGGGCCGTCGCTATCGGTAAAGTCGAAAAGCGACGCGGCTGCATTGGCGGGTAGGTTATCGCTCTGGACGACTTTGACAGCATCAATTTCCAGCTTGGAAGTATCCGCCGATATTTCGCCCGTTACGTGGTTGTATTCCAGGCTGAGCGCATTGGCGCTGAATTCCAGCGCATGCGAGACCGACGTTGCCGTCTGAACAATTGTTTCCTGATAGGCCACCGCGATCATGCCGAACGAAAAACTGGTGCCGCTGCGAACGGCGTCGACAAATCCCTTGCTGACGTCGCGGATCAGGTCGGCGGCTGCCTCGCCCCGAATGCCGACATGATTAAGTGTTTCCCGCATCTCGGTGCGAAAGGCATTAAACAGGTTTGCCGCGATGTCTTTGGTCGCGTCGATCAGGCTCCGTTCTTCACCTGGACTAAGAGTAGAGCCCATGCGCTGGCGCATTTCGCCCGCCGTCTCGGCGTTGTGTGTGACGTTGCGCTGCTCGGACATCTCGTTGAGCGACTGGTAGCCGCGAACAGAGCGCTGTTCGGGGATTTGAGGTCCCAGGTTGGCCAGTGTGTCTATCATCGACATAGTGACTTCCTGTCGTGGTGTCGTGGGAGCGTCGTCCGACGCCTTTGACCGAAATTGACGGTGATTGTCTAAAATACCGCATAAATGGTGAATGTTTTATTGGCGGATATGGTTACCCGGAATTAACCTTGGACCAGGGCCTGCCAGTTAGGGAGCGCGTGGCTGAGTAGAGATTATGCTGCCCGGACCGAGTTCAGGAAATCGTCGACCGATGACCGTAGCTTGGTCGCCTGCACAGATAGTTCGTCGGCCGCGGAATTAACCTGAGTTGCCGCAGACCCTGTCTGGTTGGCGGCCTGGGTGACTTCCGCCATGCTTGACGAAACCGCCTGCGTGCCTTGCGCAGCCTGCTGGACGTTACTGGAAATTTCGCGGGTTGATGCACCCTGTTCCTCTACGGCGCTTGCGATGGAGGATGAAATCTCGCTGATTTCCGCAATTACCTCGGTGATACCGCCGATTGCTTCTACGGCCTCGTTGGTAGCGGACTGGATCTCGTTGATCTGACCGCCAATTTCATCGGTCGCTTTGGCAGTCTGATCGGCCAGCGATTTGACCTCGGTCGCAACGACGGCAAAACCTTTGCCTGCTTCGCCTGCGCGGGCAGCTTCGATCGTTGCGTTGAGAGCCAGAAGGTTTGTCTGGCTTGCGATATCATTGATCAGGTCAACGACCTCGCCGATTTTCTGTGCGGCGACGGACAGGCCTTGTACCTTGTCATTGGTTGTTCGGGCGCGTTCGACGGCCGATTGGGCCACGCTGGAGCTTTTGGAAACCTGGCGGCTGATCTCATCGATAGACGATGATAACTCTTCAGCCGCAGCAGCAACGGTCTGAACGTTGGCTGAAGCTTCCTGGGTCGCGGCCGCCGCGGAACTCGATTGAGCGCTGGTTTCTCCGGCGGTAGTCGACATGGCTTCGGATGACGATTGCATCTCCGATGCCGCGGACGCCACCGCTTCGATTACGCCGCCAACGCTGGTTTCGAAAGATTCCGCGAGGTCCAGCATTTCCTGGCGCCTTTTTGCGGCTGCGTCTTCTTCCAGCTTTCGACGTTCTTCCGTCGCCTGCTCATCAGCAGCGCGTTTCTCCTGTTCGGCCTTGCGCTCCAGTTCGAAGTTTACTTTCGCCGGTTCGGCCTGTTCCGCCTGCATCTTGCTGACGGCATGCAGGTTCTCCTTGAATACCTTGACCTGTTTTACCAGGCGTCCGACTTCGTCGCGGCTCTCCGCTATGTCGATTTCTGTATCCAGCGCCCCGTCGGCCAGTCGTTCCGTGATTTCGGTCAGCCGGGTTACCGGCCTGGCGATGCCGCGAACAACGAAGAATGAAAGGACGGTGACACCGCCAATGGTCGTCAGCACGATGCTGACGATCATCGTCAGCGCAAATATAGAGTCTGCGTATGCCTTTTCTGCGAGCTGCGCGACATTCTGCAATACCTGATCTTCCAGCTTGTCTAGCTGGCCGATGCGTGCAGTGCTGGCGCCGAACCATGCGTCAGCTTCCAGACCGTCAAAAAGTCCGCTCTCTGACGCCTCGATCAATTTTTGCCGGAGGTCGTAAAATTTCTTGACTTCAGGTGTGCCTAAAAGCGTGGATGCGAGCGCGACGATGTCGGGTGTCGCGGCTTCGTTGAAGACGTCGAGCTCAGTCGACTGTTTCGCGGTGAGCGCAATGAACTGTTCGATTGATTTAGGCTCGAAATTCATATCGAGAACGACGGCCGTGACGACGGCGCGTTCCTGACTTGCATATTCCTTGGCCTGGATCGCCGCGATATAGGGAATAATTCGGCGGACGGCCTCACCGTCGGTCATGCCTGCCATCATCGCAGAGACGACCGCGAGGTCGCTTTTTATCATGGCGGTATAAGCGCCTGCCGCTTTTTCCAGGTTAAGCCCCTTTGCGTCTACGGCCTGTCTATGCGTTGCCAGGGCCGTTTGGCTCTTGGGCAAGGCATTCAGCAGTTTGGCAAATTTTTCCGTAATTTTCGTTTGATCTGTTGTTTTGATTTTATTGTTAAGCAGGGTCAGCGACTTGTCTGTACTCGCGCGCTGAGCCATGAGCCTGCCAGCGTATTTCTTGCCTTTTGTCGCGACAAACATCGTGGTGAGGTCGCGCTCGTTCTGCAGATTGTTGATGGCGTTGCCGACAAATGTCGAGACTTCGGTGAGATGCACAACCTTTTCATCGGCTTTCATCGACGCGATTTCCTGGACGATGATCTGACTGCCAAGTGCCGCTGCAACAGCAAGCGGCAGCGCGACGATCATTGCGATACGCACACCAATTCGCGTGTTGCTCATAAACCCGGATTTGCCTGTCCGCCGGTTTTTCGGTTTGGAAGTCAGCGTGTTGTCGGTTTCGGAGATTTCGGTCTTGGGTGCGTCTTTCGCGAAGTCATCGGATGAGGTCATATCAGTGCTCTCGGCTCAGGCGGGGCGACGAGGCGCGATACAACCTCTGATCCCCCATAGGTTTCGAATTGCCGATACAACTAACCCGCTAAAGTTGAAAGACTCTTAAGACATGGAGTCGAAAAAGCCCTCTCCCGTGGGGGGACGGGAGAGGGCTGATTGCAAACGACCGGACATATGATTGGGGGAATCGTCACGGTCGCCGCTCTAGGTATTTCGACCGGCTGTTTCCAACCGACCGATGAGCAGAAGATAGGCGCAATGTTTTAAAAACGTTTTAGAATTACTGGTTAATCGCTGAGTGCGGTAAAACGAGGAGCGTGTTGATAATACGTATGTATTCCGGACTGTTTGATTAATGATGCCAGATTATTCGTTCCGGGAAGATGTTTTTATGCACGCAGAGGTCCCGGCCATCGCTTGACCTTGCGATATTTCTGCGGGCGAACTCAAAACCTCAGCGACAACACGTGGCATAGGTGCAGATTGTCCGACCGTGATGAGGGCAGGTCGGGCTGTCTTTTAGATGTCATCATAAGCGAATGCTGGCCTGACGGAACCGGTCAGGGCCTGAATAT
Source organism: uncultured Alphaproteobacteria bacterium (assembly GCA_905479125.1). Taxonomy (GTDB): domain Bacteria; phylum Pseudomonadota; class Alphaproteobacteria; order MPNO01; family UBA830; genus CAXBCP01. The sequence goes on from CAJQLI010000137.1 coordinate 5,357, forward strand.
CGCGGTTCAGGGCGTTGGGGGGAGATGCCCTTAATGCGTGTGTCAGGGGGGCGGGTGACTTTTTTCCTGATCCCGAAGGCGGAAACGCTGCAACTTGCCGGTCTCGGTCTTGGGCAAATCGGCCACGAATTCTATCTCGCGCGGGTATTTGTATGGCGCGATTTCGTTTTTGACGAAATCCTGCAGGGTTTTGGTCATTGTCTCATTCGCGTCGAACCCGTCGCGGAGAACAATGAAGGCTTTGACGATACTAGTGCGTTTTTCGTCCGGTTTACCGATAACGGCACATTCTATAACCGCCTCGTGGTCGAGAAGGGCGGCTTCGACCTCGGGGCCGGAGATGTTGTAGCCGGCTGAAATAATCATATCGTCGGCCCGTGCGACATAACGGAAATAGCCTTCCTCGTTCATCTCGTACATATCGCCGGGATAATTCCATCCGTCCTTTACGTAGACTTTCTGGCGTTCGTCGGAGAGGTAACGACAGCCTGTCGGGCCCTTGACGGCCAGCAGACCGGGCTGGTTCGGTCCGAGATCGTTGCCGTCTTCATCGACGATTTTCGCGCGATAGCCGGGAATCGCCTTGCCGGTGAAGCCGGGACGCATGTCCTCGCGGCTGGCGGCAACGAAGATATGGATCATCTCGGTTGAGCCGAGGCCATCGACAATCCGTATCCCGGTCGCGTTGTGAAAGGCTTCCCAGGTCGCCTTGGGCAGGGTTTCGCCGGCGGACACGCATTTCTCAAGACTGGAAATGTCGTACTTGTCGACAAGGTCTGCCAGCAGGCGGTACAGGGTCGGTGCGGTATAAAGGCTCGTGATTTTGTACTTTTCGATTGCCGCCATCATATCTTCCGGACCGAGAGGGGCAGGGAAGAAGCGTGTAGATGCACCAAATCTCATGGGAAAGCAGGTCAGCCCGCCAAGGCCGAACGTGAAGGCAAGCGGCGGTGTACCGGTAAAAATGTCGTGCGGTTCCGCCATGCCGAACGACCGCGGGAAGCAATCGCACATTGCGATGATGTCCCGGTGAAAATGCATTGTGGCCTTCGGCGTGCCGGTCGTACCCGAGGTGAAGGCGATCAGCGCGGTGTCGTCCGCCGCGGTATCGCAGTTCTCGAATCCGCCGGACTTGTCGGTAATGGCTTTGTCGAGCGATGCATCACCGTCGCCCGTTGCGGTGAAATAGAGCGTTTCGGTGAGTTCCGGTTTACGGCTGCAGGTCTCTTCCATCGCTTCGGCCAGCGATATATCGCAGAGCGCGTGACGAATCTCGGCCTTCTCGACGATATAGACCAGTTCACGGGCGCGTAGCAGCTGCATTGTGGTGACGCAGATGCCGCCGGCTTTGAGAACGGCGCACCAGCAGGCGACCAGCATGGGGTTGTTTGCAGCGCGCAGCAGCACGCGGTTGCCCGGCACCAGTCCATGATCCTCTACCAGCACCTTGGCGATGCGGTCGGCGATGTCGCGAAGGTCCGAATAGGTCCAGGTCGTTTCTTCGTAATGCAACACAGGGCTGTCGCCATGGCCGGTTTTACACATGTGATCCAGCAGTTCGACGCCGGCATTCATACGGTCGGGGTAGGTCTGGA
>CAJQLI010000138.1 GCA_905479125.1 uncultured Alphaproteobacteria bacterium
TTTCAGCGCCCGGAAACGCGGTGCCCGGCCCGCCGATAGGAGCGATTCCGATCGGCGCGGAATACGCTTTGCCGAACAACGTAGTATCGGCCGGTGGCGGGGCAATAACCCGGCCATAGCGCGGCACCATCTCCACCGCATCGAGCGCACCCCAGTTCCGGGCAATCCCCGTATCCGCCCCTGCCCCGCCATCGGCATATTCAAAAGCAAAGTTCGGAAGACGCTTGCGTGCGCGTTCGCGCAGATCGAAGGCGGTCGGAAACCGGCGTTTCAGCGCAAGCTGTTCCGCACTGGGTGCCGGACGGGCAGCGCGCGGCGCTTCGGGCGGCGTTGAGGAAGTATCTGGCATTCGGAAATCCTTCGAGCGTACGCAGTCGTTTGAGGTCGGTTATCATAGCCCGGCAACATTCTGCTCTGCCATGATAGCCTGAGACTTTATCGCCACAATCAAAGCCACACCATGCCCGATCCCGATTACACCGATGACGAACGCCGCCACTTCTTTCGCTGCATGACCCGCATCTTCCAGATGGAACGGGAACTGGGCGGCACCATGATAGACGCCATCATCCTGCGGGCTGCCGCGATCGGGCGGCTTGAAGACCGCCCCGTGAGCGTCTCGTCTCTGGCAACCTATGTCAGCCTTCCCCGCCAGACCGTCAGCAGGCGAATCCATCGGCTGACCAAAGTCGGAATGCTGACGACCCGGCGCGAAGGCAATCGCACAATTGTCCACACAACGGAAAAAGCACGACGCCGGAACGAGGCATTCGTAAACGACGCTATCGCCGAAACCATCGAGTTCGTCGGCAGGCTCAACAATAATCGCCCAAAATGAGCAGTCAGGGCATGGACATCCCTCCGCGTTCGTAATTTACTTGGACCAACAACCGGGAACCCGGTGATCAAGGGAAGAAACCAGTCGGCATTCCGACAGGCTAAAGTCAAAAGGGAAATCAATGGCGCGCAAGCTGAAATCGTTCAGCCGTCCAAAGGGCGGTACTCTGAAAAAATCATACGACATGATCATCGCGAAGCGGCGGAAAGGCGCACTGGAGATCCAGTTCAACCGCCCCGACCGCATGAACACGATCAACGAAGAAATGGCCGAAGACATCATGCACGCGATGGATGCGGTCGAACTCGACCGCAACATCATTGCCGTCGTGCTGTCGGGCGACGCACGGGCATTTTGTGCCGGTGCTGACCTTGGCGGCTTCAAGGATTTGCCCGACGATCGCTATGACAATTACCGCGCACGTTATAACCAACGCAAAAACCGCCTGCTCTACCGTTTCCTGATGAACTACACCAAGCCGGTGATATCGGCAGTCGAAGGTTACTGCCTCGGCGGCGGGTTCGAGATGGCAATGATGGGTGACTTCATCGTCGCCAGCGAAACCGCGAGCTTCGGCCTGCCCGAAGGCCGCCACAGCCTGATTCCCGGCGCGGGTGGCACACAGAACCTGCCCCGCCTCATCGGCGCCCCGCTGGCCAAGGAGCTGATCTGGACAGGCCGCCGCCTTTCCGGTGCTGAAGCCAAGGAATACCGGATCGTCAATCATGTCGTCGAGAAAGGCAAAGCACTCACCAAGGTGCGGTCAATTATCGAGGAGATGAAAGCCGTCGGCCCACTGTCGCAAATGATGACCAAGCAGACAATCAACCGCGGTGTCGACATGACGCTGCAGCAGGGCTTCATGCAGGAGGCCGATCTCGCCTATATGCTTTCCTGGTCGGACGACCGTGCCGAAGGACTCAAAGCGTTTTCGGAACGCCGCAAGCCCGAGTTCAAGGGTCAGTAAGAACACCAACGACATAAAAGAGGAGCGCCGTCATGGCTAAAAGTTTCCTTGAGGACAAGGATATCTGCATCGTCGCATATGGCGAGACCAAGATTGAACGCCGCGGCGGACGATCCGCCTATGAGATCGCCGCAGAAGTCGCCGAGCAGCTATATAAGAAAACCAAACTCAGCCCGGCAGATATCGACGGCGTTACCTTCACCGTGCCGATCAGCGAATGTTCGAACCCGTTCTGGTCCGGATACGCGACGGAATATCTCGGCATTTCGGCCAAGTGGCTGCAAACCAGTGATATCGGCGGCGCATCGGCCATCGGTAATGTCGCCCGTGCGGCCATGGCGATCAAATCAGGCCTGTGCGAAACCGCCATGATCCTTGGAGTCGATGCGCCATCGACCCAATGGCGGGCCTATTACGGCAGTTACCGCAACGAATTCTGGGATCCGGTCGGCGTTCAGGGCCCGCCCGGCGCGTTCGGCCTGCTGATGAACCGCTATGAACATCAATACGGCATCGATTTCCGCGGCCTCGGCGCACTTGCCGTTGCGCAACGCAATGGCGCGGTCAAAAATCCGAACGCGTATGAGAAACTTCGCCACAAGATCACCATCGACGACTACATCAATTCCCGTCAGGTCTCGTCGCCGCTCCGGCTGCTGGATTCAGTGATGTGGGCAGATGGCGGCAACGGCCTCGTGATGATGAAAACCAGCCGGGCGAAGAAACTCGGCCTGACCAACCGCGTCTACCCGCTGTCCTATGCCGAGATATCCAATTACGACTGCGCCAATCAGACGCCTGACATCACGTCGACAGGTCATTCAATCGTCGGGCCGAAGGTTCTGCGCGACGCAAAGATGAAGGCAAAGGATGTGGACATGTTCCACCCGTATGACGACTTCCTGTTTGCCGTCATGCTGAAGGCCGAGCAATGCGGCTTTGCCAAAAAAGGCCAAGGTTCGCAGTTCCTGCGTGATACCGACCTCGGCCCGAAAGGAACCCTGCCGATCAATACCGGCGGCGGGCAGATCAGCTGCGGCCAGCCCGGCCTTGCCGGCGGCGGCATCAACCTCGTCGAAGCCGTACGCCAGCTTATGGGCGAGGGCAAAGGCCGTCAGGTACCGAATGCGCGCAATGCAATGGTCACCGGCATCGGGGTCATCCCCTATGGCCGGAACTGGGGATCGGCGAATGCCATGGTCCTGGTAAATTAGAAAGGGGAGAAAAATATGGTTGATACAAACGTAAAACCCCGCCCGCTGCCAAAACCGACGCCCGCCACCCAGGCTTTCTGGGACGGTGCCAAGAAGGGCAAGCTGATGCTTCAGTGGGACCCGACGGCGAAGAAATACCAGTTCTGGCCGCGCGCCAACAGCGTGCGCACCGGCAAGCGGAACCTTCAGTGGAAACCGACATCCGGCAAAGGTGAGCTGTATTCCTTCACCGTCACCCATGTGCCGACACCGGGTTTCGAAGCCCGCGCGCCATACGTGATCGGGATGATCGAGCTGGACGAAGGTGTCCGGATAATCGCCAACCTGATCAATATCGAGATCGACGACGTCGAAATCGGCATGCGGATGAAAGTTGCCTGGGAAAAACTCAGCGACGACATCACCTATTTCGCGTTCGAGCCCGACAAACGGGCAAAATCAAAAGCGAAGAAGTAGGCTGCGGTGAAGCTGGGCAATCTGATCGCCGATTGCGCGCTCCGCTATCCGGAGCGCGAGGTCATCATCTGTAATGACCGCCGGATTACGTTCGGCGAACTGGACATAACCGCCAACCGGCTCGCCAATGCCTATACCGCGCGCGGCATGAAAACCGGCGACCGGCTGGCGATGTTCCTGCCCAACAGTGCCGAGCTGATCGAGGCTATGTGCGGTGCGGCCAAGGCCGGCGGCATTATCGTCCCGATTGCCACGCGGCTTGCCCCGCGCGAAGTCGAATATATCCTGGGCGATTGCGAGCCCTGGATGGTGTGTTTCACGCCCCAGCATCGCGATCTCGTTCGTGAAGCGGCAAAGCATCTCGACAACCCGCTCCTGGTGGTGTTTGGGGGGGATGCGGAAGAGGGTGAAATCACGTTCGATGCCCTGATCGCAGAAGGTGCCGACACACCGCCCCCGCCCCTGCCTACGGATTTCGACATGCTGGCGCTCGGATACACATCCGGCACCACGGGCCGTCCCAAGGGCGCCCTTGCCACACATATGGCGCTGGTGCTCACCGGCGGATACATGAACCTGTCGGAATGGCACCTGACCGCGGAAGACCGCATCCTCGCGACGACGCCGATGGCGCATCGGACGGGATTGGGTCGGGTCGCGAACGCTGTCTGCTGCGGTTGTGCGGTCGTCATCATGGAGAAATTCGATCCGGTGGCCGCGGTCGACCTGATCAAGAAAGAAAAAATCACGGTCATCGGGCTGGTCCCGACAATTGCGCGGATGCTCTTGCCGGAGATCGAGAAGCGGCCACAGGACGTGTCTTCCGCTCGCCTGATGGTCGCAACCGGCGAAGCCTTCCCCGTCGACATCAAAAAACGGCTGGCTGCCGCAGCACCCAATATCGGGCTTTATACGTTCTTTGCGCAGACCGAGGCCGGATTCATCACCGGGCTCCGGCCGGAAGAACAGGCGACACATCCGGACTCCTGCGGCCGGCCGGTGCCTTCGGTCGATGTCCGCATTATCGATGAAAACTTGAATGACGTTCCCCGTGGGGATGTAGGCGAGATCATCTGCCGCTGCGGTACCCCCGGCGTCCTCTCGATGCCTGCCTACTGGCGCAATCCGGAAGCAACTGAGGCCGCCTTTCACGAAGGCTGGCTACGCACCGGCGATCTCGGCCGGATGGACGAAGACGGCTACGTATATTTCGTCGACCGCGCCAAGGACATGATTGTCTCGGGCGGGCTGAATATCTATTCGCGGGAAGTCGAAGACGCCCTTGAATCCCACCCGGCCATTGACGAAGCCGCCGTGCTTCCGGTCGCGGATGCGGAATTCGGCGAATCCGTTTTTGCCTATGTCACCTTCCAGCCGAATGCATCGGCGACGGAAAGTGAACTGATCGCACATTGCCGCGACCTGATCGCAAGTTACAAGAAACCGAAATTTGTGCGCGAAATTGATATTCTGCCGCGCAACAGTACAGGTAAAGTCGTTAAGGTCGCGCTGCGTGAACGCGCGGCCAAGGAACTGACGGACACCTGATGGAACTGCTTCTCAACGACGAACAAACCATGCTGCGCGATAGCGCCGCCACGTTTACCGAACGGCGCGGCGGCGCGGACCGGCTGCGCAGACAGAGAGCCACGGACGCGAAAATCGACCGAGAAATATGGGCACAGGCAGCCGAAGCAGGCTGGCTCGCCATCCTGGCGCCGGAAAGCGCGGGCGGACTTGGCCTCGGCATGACAGAACTTTGCCTCGTCTCCGAAGAACTCGGCAAAGGCCTCGTACCCGAGCCCGTCGCGGCAGTTGCGGCCGTCGCCCGGGCCCTCGGTGCTTCGCACACCATGGAAGTGCTTGTCTCCGGCGACAGAATAATCCTGCCCGCATTGATGGAAGGCACGCGCTCCATCGGCGATGAAGCCCCTGCCGTCACGGGCTCCGCGAATGGCGATGCAGTCTCGCTCGACGGCGTAAAGACCGGCATAGCCTGCCCGGCCGACGCTGACGGTTTTCTTGTATCCGCGTCGGGACCAGATGGCCCGGTTCTGGTCATCGTCGACTGTGACGCGACAGAAATCCAGGCCGAACCAACCCTCGATGGGGCATCAATCGGCACGATCACTCTGAACGGAACCCCCGGTAGTGCCGTTACAGGCGCCAATGAGACCCCGGCGACCATCGCGGCACTGCTAGATGCCCTGCACCTCAGTAATGCCGCCGAGCTGCTCGGCGTGATGGAAACAGCACAAGGTATTACAGTCGAGTACCTGAAAACCCGCGAACAGTTTGATAAACCCATCGGGTCTTTCCAG
>CAJQLI010000139.1 GCA_905479125.1 uncultured Alphaproteobacteria bacterium
GACGCACTCATCAGGCCCTTCTCGACGCCAGGAATGTATTCGCGCGGAACGTTGCCGCCAACGACGGTGGATTCAAACTGAACGCCCGAACCGGATTCCAGCGGCTCGAACGTAATCTTGATACGTGCGAACTGACCGGAACCGCCCGTCTGCTTTTTATGCGTGTAATCGATATCGATTTTCTTCGAGATCGTCTCGCGATATGCAACCTGCGGCGCACCGACATTGGCCTCGACCTTGAATTCGCGCTTCATGCGATCGACGATGATCTCAAGATGAAGTTCTCCCATGCCACTGATGATGGTCTGACCGCTTTCCTCATCGGACTTCACGCGGAAAGAAGGATCTTCCTGCGCGAGGCGCGACAGGGCCACGCCCATCTTTTCCTGATCGCTGGCCGTCTTGGGCTCAACAGCAACCTCGATAACCGGATCGGGGAATTCCATGCGCTCAAGAATAACCGGATGCGCGGGATCAGCGAGCGTATCACCCGTGGTGACATCCTTAAGACCCGCGAGAGCAACGATATCACCCGCATGCGCTTCTTTGATTTCTTCGCGCGAATTAGCATGCATAAGCAACATACGACCAACGCGCTCGCGCTTGTCCTTGACCGTATTCATGATGCCTTCACCGGTATTCAATACACCGGAATAGAGACGCACAAACGTCAGAGTACCCACAAAGGGGTCCGTCATGATCTTGAACGCCAGAGCAGCAAACGGCTCATCGTCACGGTTCGAACGGGTAATCTCGGTCTCGCCATCTGCTGCAACACCCTCGATCGCCTTAACATCGACCGGCGACGGCATCAGGTTGACAACAGCATCAAGCAGCGGCTGTACACCCTTGTTCTTGAAAGCAGTTCCATTCAAAACGGGAACCAGAGCGTTCGCGATTGTACCCTTGCGCAGGCAAGCAATCAGCACTTCTTCGGACGGCTCCGTGCCGTCTTCCAGATAAGCTTCCATCGCGTCGTCATCATAATCAATCGCCGCCTCGATCATGCGGCTACGATAATCGGCCACCTGGTCGAGATATTCGGCAGGAACGTCCTGATATTCGAATTCCGCACCAAGGTTTTCGTCCTTCCAGACGATCGCCTTGTTTTTCACCAGGTCAATAACACCGAGATATTCGGCCTCAGCACCAAGCGGCAACTGCATGACAACGACGTTGGCACCCAGCCGATCGACCATCATATCGACACAACGGTAAAAATCGGCGCCCGTGCGATCCATCTTGTTCACAAAACAGATACGCGGAACACCGTACTTGTCAGCCTGACGCCAAACCGTTTCGGACTGCGGCTCAACACCGGCGACCGAGTCAAACACCGCAACCGCGCCATCAAGCACACGAAGCGACCGCTCGACCTCAATCGTGAAATCAACGTGACCGGGGGTATCAATGATATTAATGCGATGGTCGTCCCATTCACAGGTCGTCGCGGCAGACGTAATCGTGATACCGCGTTCCTGCTCTTGTTCCATCCAGTCCATGGTGGCCGTGCCTTCATGCACTTCGCCAATCTTGTAGGACCGCCCCGTGTAATACAGGATACGCTCAGTCGTCGTCGTCTTACCGGCATCAATGTGCGCCATGATGCCGATATTACGATATTTTTCGATGGGCGTTTTACGTGCCATGACGGTGTATCCTGATCTCTACGCTAAATAATTTCGCAAGCTACCAACGGTAATGGGCGAACGCTTTATTGGCGTCGGCCATCCGATGGGTATCTTCACGTTTCTTGACTGCCGAACCGCGGTTCTCCGCAGCATCCTGCAACTCACTGCAAAGCCGGTCAGCCATCGTGTTCTCATGCCGATTACGCGCGGCATCGATGATCCAGCGGATCGCAAGCGCCTGACGGCGATCGGGGCGAACCTCGACCGGCACCTGATACGTCGCACCACCAACACGGCGCGAACGGACCTCTACGGTCGGGCGAACATTCTCGAGCGCATCATGGAAGACCTTTACCGGATCAGCGCCGGAGCGCTTGGAGATGGTTTCCAGCGCACCATAAACGATACGCTCCGCGGCTGATTTCTTGCCGTGGAACATGATGTTGTTGATGAACTTCGTCAGAACAACATCCTTGAACTTTGCGTCGGGAAGGACTTCCCGTTTTTCCGCTGCGCGTCTGCGAGGCATAAAAGGCTCTCCCTACTTCGGCCGCTTGGCGCCGTATTTCGACCGCCGCTGACGACGATCGGACACGCCCTGGGTATCCAGCGTTCCGCGAATGATGTGATAACGAACACCAGGCAAATCCTTTACGCGACCGCCGCGGATCATCACAACGGAATGCTCCTGCAGGTTATGGCCTTCGCCCGGGATGTAGCTGGTTACTTCGAACCCGTTTGTCAGCCGGACACGTGCCACTTTACGCAGCGCCGAGTTCGGCTTCTTCGGAGTCGTTGTATAAACCCGAGTGCAAACGCCACGCTTCTGCGGGCACGCCTCCATTGCGGGGACCTTATTGCGCACAGGCTTTGACTTGCGCGGCTTTCGGATCAATTGATTAATTGTCGGCACGCTGTCCGTTCCCTAATCTAGTGCGCGAGCGTCTAAGCCGGGAAGACCCCAGATCACACGAAAAGCAAGACGCATGACCGGACTAGCCGGTTTACGACTCACGCTGATTGTATTCAGTTTTCCCCGGGTTTTCGTTTCGCCGAAGCGGCACTTATCCCCGTAGAGGCGCGGAATATAGTCAGGCGCCCCACCCCCGTCAACAGGGATTTTGCATGATTTCCCGGTTATTTGCGGCGCAGCGTCCCCAGTGAGTCGGGGTATATGCCGCGCCGCAGCATAATCGGGTCCGCCGAGACTATTCGGCGGGTTCGGCGGGTTCCAATTCCTCGTCCGCGGGCGGCAGTGCCGCTGCCGCGGCAGCAGCATTGGAAATCTCGGTGATTTCGTTGTCCCGCTCGGTGGCAATCGCACGCATTTCGTTCATAAATGCGCCGGTTCCCGCCGGAATCAGGCGTCCGACAATCACGTTTTCCTTGAGACCGACCAGGTTGTCGACCTTGCCGGAAACCGCAGCCTCGGTAAGCACCCGTGTGGTTTCCTGGAAGGAAGCCGCAGAGATGAACGACTGGGTCTGCAGCGATGCCTTGGTGATGCCCTGCAAGACAGGTTCCGCCTCCGCAAGCTTCAGGTTTTCAGCGCCGGCCTTGTCATTGACCTCGTCGAATTCCAGTCGATCGACCAATTCACCGGTCAGGAAGGTTGTTTCGCCCGGATCGGTGATTTCGACCTTCTGCAGCATCTGGCGCGCAATGACCTCGATATGCTTGTCATTGATCTTCACGCCCTGCAGTCGATAGACCTCCTGGATCTCCTTGATCAGGTAGTCTGCAAGAGCCTCGACCCCCATCACCCGCAGAATATCATGCGGCACGGGGTTGCCGTCCATCAGCGCATCGCCGCGCTCGACGACATCACCTTCCTGGACAGCGACAGGCTTGCCCTTCGGCAGCAGAAATTCGACCGGTTCCGCATCCTTCTCGTCGGGATGGACGAAAACGCGCCGCTTGTTCTTGTAATCCTTGCCGAACTCCACCCGCCCGGCGATATCGCTGATAATGGCGAAATCCTTGGGCTTACGGGCTTCGAACAGCTCGGCAACACGCGGCAGACCACCCGTGATATCACGGGTTTTCGATCCTTCGAGCGGGATACGTGCGAGGACGTCACCCGCATGAACTTCGACACCGGGCTCAACCGAAAGAATGGCATCAACCGACAGGAAGTAACGGGCTTCCGCACCGGATTCCAGCAGGATGATTTCGCCCTTCGAGTCACGCAGAGTGATCCGCGGGCGCAGATCCGTACCTTTCGGCTGCTGCTTCCAGTCGACAACGGTCTTGTAGGACAGGCCGGTCGCTTCGTCCGTGATGTCCCTCATCGACACGCCATCGACGAGATCCAGATAATTCACGACACCTTCCTTCTCCGAGATGATCGGGCGGGTGTAGGGGTCCCATTCGGCAAGCTTGTCGCCGCGCATCACGACCGCACCGTCATCTTTAAGGAGACGGGCGCCGTAAGGCACACGGTAAGACGCACGTTCGCGTCCCTGTTCATCAAGAAGCGCAATTTCTGTGTTACGCGCCATGACGACCGGCACATTGTTGCGGTCAACCACCGCATTACGGTTATTGATCCGGACCGTTGCATCGAAAGATGCCTCGACGCTCGACTGCTCGGCGCCACGCTGCGCGGCACCACCGACATGGAACGTCCGCATGGTCAGCTGTGTACCAGGCTCGCCGATCGACTGAGCGGCAATAATGCCAACGGCTTCACCCATATTGACAGGTGTACCGCGCGCAAGGTCACGACCGTAACAGGCCCCGCAGACACCGACCTTCGTCTCGCAGGTCAGCGCAGAGCGGATCAGCAGAGATTCCAGCTCGATATCATCGATTTTTTCTGCCAGCGCCTCGTCGATCAGCACACCCTTCTTGGCAAGCTTTTCGCCGGAAACCGGGTCGATAATATCTTCACCGGCCGTACGCCCCAGAACCCGCTCGGAGAGCGGCTCCAGTACATCACCACCTTCGATCATCGGTTTGACCGTCAGGCAGTTCTTGGTGCCGCAATCATCTTCGAGAACGGTGCAATCCTGCGCAACGTCAACAAGACGACGCGTGAGATAACCCGAGTTCGCTGTCTTGAGCGCCGTATCGGCAAGACCTTTACGCGCACCATGCGAGGAATTGAAGTATTCCAGCACGGACAGGCCTTCCTTGAAGTTGGAGATAATCGGCGTCTCGATGATCTCACCGGACGGTTTGGCCATCAGGCCGCGCATACCAGCAAGCTGTTTCATCTGAGCAGCCGAACCACGCGCACCGGAATGCGCCATCATGTAGACCGAGTTCACCAGTTCGCCGGGCTCGACCTTTTCAAGGCCTTCCATCATCGCGTCGGCGACATCATCGGTGCACTGCGACCAGGCATCGATGACCTTGTTGTATTTCTCGCCCTGGGTAATCAGGCCGTCCTGGTACTGCTGTTCGTATTCTTTGACCTGATCCTGGGTTTCGGACACCATCCGCTCTTTGGAGGCCGGAATAACCAGGTCGTCCTTACCGAACGAGATACCTGCTTTACAGGCGTTCGAGAAACCGAGGCCCATCATCCGATCAGCAAATATGACCGTGTCTTTCTGGCCACAATGGCGATAGACGAGATCGATGACATCCTGAACGTCTTTCTTCGTCAGGACCTTGTTGATCACCTCAAGAGGCACGTTGGGGCTTTTCGGCAGAATGTTCATGATGAACATGCGTCCGGGTGTCGTCTCCATCCGGCGCACAATATCCTTGCCGTCTGCATCGACTGAATCGACACGCACATGCACTTTCGAATGCAATGAGATTACGCCACCGGCCAGCGCCTGCTCGACTTCGCCGACAGACCCGAATGCCATGCCCTCGCCGGGCTCGTTATCGCGATCGATACTGAGGTAATAAAGACCAAGCACGATATCCTGCGACGGCACGATGATCGGCTTGCCATTCGCCGGGCTGAGGATGTTATTTGTCGACATCATCAGCACACGTGCTTCGAGCTGGGCTTCGAGCGACAGCGGCACGTGAACGGCCATCTGGTCACCATCGAAATCAGCGTTGAAGGCCGTGCAAACCAGCGGGTGAAGCTGAATGGCCTTGCCTTCAACCAGCACAGGTTCGAACGCCTGGATGCCGAGGCGATGCAGCGTCGGCGCGCGGTTCAGCATAACCGGATGCTCGCGGATAACCTCTTCGAGGATATCCCAGACTTCCGGACGTTCCTTCTCGACCATGCGCTTGGCGGCCTTGATGGTGTTCGCCATGCCGTAAAGCTCAAGCTTCGAATAAATAAAGGGCTTGAACAGTTCGAGCGCCATCTTCTTCGGCAACCCGCACTGATGCAGCTTGAGTTCCGGGCCGACCACGATCACCGAACGGCCGGAATAATCGACGCGTTTGCCGAGCAGGTTCTGGCGGAACCGCCCCTGCTTGCCTTTAAGCATGTCGCTGAGCGATTTCAGCGGGCGCTTGTTGGCACCCGTGATTGTGCGGCCGCGACGACCGTTATCGAACAGCGCATCGACAGATTCCTGCAACATACGTTTTTCGTTCCGGACGATGATGTCCGGAGCACGCAGCTCGATCAGGCGTTTCAGGCGGTTATTACGGTTGATAACACGACGATACAGATCGTTCAGATCCGATGTCGCGAAACGGCCGCCGTCCAGCGGCACCAGCGGACGAAGCTCCGGCGGTATAACCGGGATGACTTCGAGGATCATCCACTCCGGACGAGCGCCCGATTCCATGAACGATTCTACAAGCTTCAGCCGCTTGACGTATTTCTTGCGCTTGGCTTCAGAACCGGTCTCGCGCATGTCGACACGAAGCTCATCGCGCTCCTGCTCAAGATCGATTTCGGCCAGCATCTTCTTCAGGGCTTCAGCGCCGATCATCGCCTCGAAGGCATCTTCACCGTATTCATCCTGCGCATCGATAAAGGCCTCTTCCGACAGAAGCTGTCCTTCCTCGAGCGGCGACAGGCCGGGCTCGGTAACAATGTAGTTTTCAAAATACAGGACCCGCTCAACGCTCTTCAGCGTCATGTCGAGCAGCAGCGCGATGCGGCTCGGCAGCGATTTCAGGAACCAGATATGCGCGACCGGCGACGCCAGTTCGATATGGCCCATGCGCTCGCGCCGGACCTTCGAGAGTGTAACTTCAACGCCGCATTTCTCGCAGATAATGCCGCGATACTTCATGCGCTTGTATTTACCGCACAGGCATTCGTAATCCTTGATAGGACCGAAAATGCGGGCGCAGAACAGGCCGTCCCGTTCCGGCTTGAAGGTACGGTAATTGATGGTCTCCGGCTTTTTAATCTCACCGTAGGACCACGAGCGGATACGCTCCGGGCTCGCGATAGAGATCTGGATCTGGTCAAAGCTCTGGGCAGTGCTGACCTGTCCGAAGATATTCATCAATTCATTCATCAGCCGTCTCCTGGCATCTGCGGCCACTACAAAAACTGCAGCGGCCTCTCGTCAATTTGTTACGCCGTCAAAGCAGGAAATCCCGAAATCAGGATTCCTGGTTCAACTCGACGTTCAGGCAAAGCGATTTCAGTTCCTTCACAAGCACGTTGAAGGATTCCGGAATACCTGCCTCGAAAGTATCATCGCCACGCACGATCGCCTCGTAGACCTTGGTCCGACCGGACACGTCATCCGATTTAACCGTCAGCATTTCCTGCAGCGTATACGCTGCACCGTATGCTTCGAGTGCCCACACTTCCATTTCACCGAAGCGCTGGCCACCGAACTGCGCCTTACCGCCCAGCGGCTGCTGGGTAACGAGGCTGTACGGTCCGATAGAACGGGCATGGATCTTGTCGTCGACCAGATGATGCAGTTTCATCATGTAGATGTAACCGACCGTCACCTGACGATCGAACCGCTCACCGGTACGTCCGTCATGGAGGGTGACCTGACCGGACGAGTCCAAACCGGCCTGTTCAAGCAGCTCGACGATATCTTCCTCATGCGCCCCGTCAAAAACAGGGGTCGCCATCGGAACGCCAGGCCGCAGGTTGCCCGCAAGCTCGATAATCTGGGGATCGTCCAGCCCGGCGATATCTTCGTCGAAGGTCTCCTTGCCGTAGATCTCCTTCATCTCGTTCCGCAGCTGGGACATCTTGCCCTCACGCACCGCTTTGTCGAGCATGATGCCGATCTTCTTGCCGAGACCCGCAGAGGCCCACCCAAGATGGGTTTCAAGAATCTGACCGACGTTCATGCGCGATGGCACACCGAGCGGATTGAGCACGATATCAACATTCGTGCCGTCTTCGAGGTACGGCATGTCTTCAAGCGGCGAAATCTTCGAGATAACACCCTTGTTGCCATGACGGCCGGCCATCTTGTCGCCCGGCTGCAGCTTGCGCTTCACAGCCACGAAGACCTTGACCATCTTCATCACGCCAGGCGGCAGTTCGTCGCCGCCCTGAAGTTTTTCGACCTTGTTCTCGAACCGGTCCTGAAGACGTTTTTCGCTTTCCTGGAACTGCTTGCGCAGCGCCTCGACGTTCTCCATGACCTTGTCGTTCTTGACGTTGATCTGCGCCATCTGGCGGGGCGTCAATTCGTTGAGCACGGTCTGAGTAACGCGCGAGCCTTCACTAACCTGCTTCGGCCCCGACACGATCGTCTGGTTCATCAGAAGATCCTGCAGGCGTGCAGAGAACGAACGTTCCAGAATTTCCAGTTCGTCGTCACGATCCTTCGCGAGGCGTTCGATCTCTTCACGCTCGATCGCCATCGCGCGCTCATCCTTGTCGACGCCACGGCGCGAGAACACACGGACTTCAACGACCGTACCCGCCACACCCGGCGGCAGTTTGAGCGACGTATCACGCACATCGGAAGCTTTCTCGCCAAAGATGGCCCGGAGCAGTTTCTCTTCCGGAGTCATCGGGCTTTCGCCTTTAGGCGTCACCTTACCGACAAGAATATCGCCCGGGCTTACTTCGGCACCGATATAAACGATGCCGGCCTCATCCAGGCTTTTCAACGCTTCTTCACCGACATTCGGGATATCGCGCGTAATTTCTTCCTGACCGAGCTTGGTGTCCCGAGCCATGATTTCGAATTCCTCGATATGGATCGAGGTGAACACATCGTCACGAACGATACGCTCGGAAATCAGGATCGAATCTTCGAAGTTGTAGCCGTTCCAGGGCATGAACGCGACGAGCACGTTACGACCCAGGGCCAATTCGCCAAGCTCCGTCGACGGACCATCCGCGATGATATCCTGGCCTTCAACACGGTCTCCAACCTTCACCAGAGGACGCTGCGTGATGCAGGTATTCTGGTTCGAGCGCTGGAATTTCCGCAGATTGTAGATATCTACACCCGGGGCCGACAGAGACGTCTCGTCAATGGCGCGGATAACGATACGGGTTGCATCCACCTGATCGACGATGCCGGCGCGCTTGGCGACGGTTGCCGCTCCGGATCCGCGGGCAACAGCTTCTTCCATGCCGGTGCCGACCAGCGGCGCTTCAGCACGTACCAGCGGTACGGCCTGACGCGACATGTTCGATCCCATCAATGCACGGTTGGCGTCATCGTTTTCAAGGAACGGGATCAGCGCGGCCGCTACCGAAACGAGCTGTTTCGGCGAGACATCGATCATATCGATCGTGTCCGGACGGGCCATGATGAATTCACCGCCCTGCCGGCAACTGACGAGGTCTTCCTCGAACTTGCCATTCTTGTCGAGAACGGCGTTCGCCTGAGCAATGGTGAACTGACCTTCCTCGATCGCGGAATGATAGACAACGTCGTCCGTCACTTTGCCGTTATCAACGCTCCGGTACGGCGTCTCGATAAAGCCGTACTGGTTCACACGTGCATATGTGGCAAGCGAATTGATCAGGCCGATATTCGGTCCTTCAGGAGTCTCGATCGGGCAGATCCGGCCGTAATGGGTCGGATGCACGTCACGCACTTCGAAGCCAGCACGTTCACGCGTAAGGCCACCCGGCCCAAGCGCCGACAGACGGCGCTTGTGGGTGATTTCGCTGAGCGGATTGGTCTGATCCATAAACTGGGACAACTGCGACGATCCGAAGAACTCGCGAACGGCGGCGGCTGCCGGCTTCGCGTTGATCAGATCGTGCGGCATGACCGAGTCGAGATCGATCGAGCTCATACGCTCGCGGATCGCCCGCTCCATGCGCAGAAGACCGATACGATACTGGTTCTCCATCAGCTCGCCGACCGAGCGCACGCGCCGATTGCCGAGGTGATCGATATCGTCAATGTCGCCCTTGCCGTCTTTGAGATCGACCAGCGTTTTAACAACGGCGAGGATGTCTTCACGGCGCATGATACGGAGCGTGTCTTCGCCTTCGACATTCAGTCGCGCATTCATCTTCACTCGGCCAACTGCCGATAGATCGTAACGTTCTGAATCAAAGAACAGGCTCTGGAACATGGCCTGGGCTGTTTCCAGCGTCGGCGGCTCACCGGGACGCATCACACGATAAATGTCCATCAGCGCTTCTTCGCGCGACCGGTTCTTGTCCACTGCGAGCGTATTGCGGATATAGGGACCAACATTCGTGTGATCGATCGCGAGCGTGTTGAACGATTTTACGCCTGCTTCGCCGAGAAGCTCGAGTTTCTCTTCGTCAACTTCGTCACCGGCTTCTACGTAAATCTCGCCGGTGTCTTCATTGATGATGTCTTCACCGAAATACCGGCTGTAGAGGTCTTCCTCCTGAACGAGGATTTCTTTGAGCCCGTCTTCTTCAAGCTTGCGAATGCTGCGCGGTGTAAGCTTTTCGCCGGCTTCGACGACCACATCACCGGTCTTCGCGTCGATCAGGTCATGCGTCAGCTTCACGCCGCGCATGGACTCACCGTCAAACGCCGTCCGCCAGCCTTCCTTGCCGAGCGTGAACGCGATCTTCTGGTAGAAATAGCTGAGGATATCCTCAAGGCTCATGCCGACGGCCTGCTCGGGTGGCAACTGCGCGCCTTCCTCAGCAAGGTCGAGACGCTTCTGGGCTGTTTCGTCGGAATCAAGCGCCATCAGCAGCGTCGTCACCGGCAATTTGCGGCGACGATCAATACGGACATGAACGATATCCTTGGCGTCAAATTCGAAATCGAGCCAGGAGCCGCGATAGGGAATTACCCGGGCGGCAAACAGGAACTTGCCGGACGAGTGAGACTTGCCCTTGTCATGATCGAAGAAGACACCGGGTGAACGATGCATCTGTGAGACAATCACGCGCTCCGTGCCGTTCACAACGAAGGTGCCCATATTTGTCATCAGGGGCATGTCGCCCATGTAGACGTCCTGCTCCTTGATGTCGCGAACGGAACGCGCACCGGTTTCCTCATCGACGTCGAACACCACAAGACGGAGCGTAACCTTCAGCGGCGCTGCATACGTGATGTCGCGCTGTTGGCATTCCTCAACGTCGTATTTCGGCTGTTCAAGCTCGTAACTTACAAACTCGAGCGTGCCCCGCTCAGAGAAGTCGCTAATCGGAAATACCGATTTGAAGACTTCCTGCAGGCCGCTATCATCGCGGTCTGCAACCTGCGTATGAATCTGCAAGAAGGCATCATAGGAACTCTTTTGCACCTCGATCAGGTTCGGCATAGGCGCCACTGCGCGAATGCGTCCGAAATCCTTACGAATGCGCTTACGTTCTGTAAACGACTTTGCCATGTTGACCTCTCACGAATCCAAAATTTGCCCGCGCGAAGGCGCAGGCTCAATAACAATAGCGAATGCTGCCGCACCGCGCCAAGGCGCGGGCGGCAAACATCCGGTAGCTAGTGCTGAAAGCAGACGAAGTGTCATTATTTGACTTCGACCAACGCTCCTGCTTCTTCCAGCTTCGTCTTCAGCTCGGCAGCTTCGTCCTTGCTGACGGCTTCTTTAACAGGCTGAGGTGCACCCTCGACCAGGTCCTTGGCTTCTTTGAGGCCAAGACCCGTGATCGCGCGCACTTCTTTGATGACATTGATCTTCTTGTCACCGGCACCGGTCAGAATAACGTCGAACTCGGTCTTTTCTTCAGCAGCACCGCCCGCATCGGCACCACCGGCAGCCGCAACGGCAACCGGAGCAGCAGCGGAAACGCCCCATTTTTCTTCGAGCATCTTTGACAGTTCAGCCGCCTCGAGGACGGTTAGGTTCGAAAGATCATCAGCGATCTGTTCTAGGTTAGCAGCCATTTCTATATCTCCTTGGCTTGAACTTGGTTTCTGGTTATCGGCTCAGGCGGCCTCGCCCTGCTCGGCACGTGCAGCGAGCACGCGCGCGAGTTGTCCCGCAGGTGCTTGCGTCACGCCTGCGATACGGGTGGCCGGTGTCTGGATCATGCCAACGAGCTTTCCGCGGAGTTCGTCAAGCGAAGGTAGCTTGGCGAGTGCGGTAACGCCCGACACATCCAGAGCCTGTTCTGACAGACCGCCGCCGAGGATCTGGAACTTATCGTTCCCTTCGGCGAACTTGACCGCAATACGCGCGGCAGCAACGGGATCGTCTGAATAGGCGATCGCCGTCGGTCCTTTGAACAGGTCACTCAAGTAGGCAAACTTAGTGCCCTCGAGTGCGAGACGTGTGAGCCGATTTTTGGTCACTTTGAAGCTGGCGCCCGCCTGACGCATTTCCTGCCGAAGCTCCGTTGATTGCGCAACAGTCAAACCACTTTGACTGGTTACGACAACAAGGGTTGCCTCGGAGAATGCATCGTTGAACGAAGCGACCAGTTCTTCTTTTTGTGTCCGGTCCACTCAGTAGTCTCCACTTTTTGGAACGTCACGCCCAATGGGCACTCGGTTCCGGTTGCGTCTGGATCCGCAGCTAGCCACGGATCCGGCTCGCCTGTCCCAGAAGTTCAAGCCGTCACCGACAGACGATATTGTCCGTCGAAAATTGCTCTTACCCCCGTCTGTGCAGGCGGATTGCCATTACCCGGATCGGCATTTCTGCTTTCACCGGACCTGCAGTCTCGGACAGGTCGGATTTCCTTTGCCACGTCGCCGCAGCGCCGAGAAACCCTGTTCACACCTCCGAAGAGGTGCAAATTTCGTTCCTTACTGGCCGGCGCGCTCCAGGAGCGGTCCGATGTCCAGCTTGATCCCGGGACCCATCGTCGATGAGATCGAGATTTTCTTGATATACGTGCCTTTTGCACCCGGCGGCTTTGCCTTGTTTACGGCGTCCACCAGGCTGCAGATGTTTTCAGCGATATCGCCCTCGGCGAAGCTCGCCTTGCCGACACCGACATGAATAAGGCCTGCCTTTTCGACGCGATATTCAACCTGGCCGCCCTTGGCGTCCTGAACGGCTTTCGCGACATCCGGCGTTACGGTACCGAGCTTCGGGTTCGGCATCATGCCCTTGGGTCCCAGCACCTTACCGAGACGACCAACGACCGGCATCATATCCGGAGTGGCAATAACGCGATCGAAATCGATCTCGCCCTGCTCCACCTTGGCTGCCAGATCGTCTGAACCAACCACATCAGCGCCAGCGGCTATTGCTTCGTCGGCCTTGTCGCCCTTCGCAAAAACAGCGACACGGACCGATTTGCCGGTTCCCTTGGGCAGCGATACGACACCGCGAACCATCTGATCCGCATGACGGGGGTCGACGCCGAGATTCATCGAAAGTTCGATCGTCTCGTCGAATTTCGCCTTGGCATAGCCCTTGAGCATTTTGACTGCAGCATCCAGTTCGTAAGATGCGTCGCGATCGATGCCTTCATAGGCGCCGCTTATGCGTTTTCCTTTTTTCGCCATGATCTTATCCTCTCACCTGAATACCCATGGATCGTGCTGATCCAGAGAGGGTATTCACCGCGGAATCGATATCGTTCGCGTTCATATCCGCCATCTTGATTTCGGCGATTTCTTCGAGCTGCTTGCGCGTCACGGCACCGACCACTTCCGAACCGGTCGTTTTGGCGCCCTTGTCCAGCTTTGCGGCTTTCTTGATATAATAGGATGCCGGCGGCGTTTTCGTTTCAAACGAGAACGACTTGTCGACGAATACGGTGATCACAGTCGGGATCGGGATACCCTTATCCTGGTCCTGCGTAGAGGCATTGAATGCCTTGCAGAATTCCATGATGTTGAGTCCGGCCTGACCGAGCGCAGGACCGATGGGCGGCGACGGATTGGCCGCGCCCGCAGGAACCTGCAGTTTGATGTAACCTTGAATCTTCTTTGCCATTCGTCCTCACAGTTAGTTAGTAAGGGCGCGGTACGGCTTTGGCGAGCCTCCCGCACTATTCACACCCCGGTTACCCGCGATGCCACAATCACCCCAATATTCGCACTCCGGGGTCTAGAGCTTTTCAACCTGTCCGTATTCCAGTTCGACCGGCGTTGCCCGCCCGAAGATCGACACCGCCACCTTGAGACGCGCGCGCTCTTCATCGACATCTTCGACCATCGCATTGAACGACGTAAACGGACCGTCCGACACCCGAACCTGTTCACCGATCTCGAAGGTAACGGACGGCTTGGGCCGCTCGACGCCTTCCTGAACCTGATGCAGGATACGCTGCGCTTCCGATTCAGAAATCGGAGACGGCTTGTTATCCGCCCCGAGGAAACCCGTTACTTTCGGCGTGTCCTTGACCAGATGCCAGGCATCGTCCGTCATTTCCATCTTGGCCAGCACGTAGCCCGGAAAGAACTTCCTCTCCGCGTTGACCTTTGCGCCACGACGCATCTGGACGACCTCTTCCATCGGAACGAGGACTTCCTCTATCAATTCGTCGAGACCCGTTTGCTGTGCCTGCTCGCGGATCGACTGAGCAACCTTGCTCTCAAATCCCGAGTAAACGTGAACAACATACCATCGTGCCGTCATAATCTATTAGCCTCCGAGCCCGAGAATGGCTTTGACACCAAACGACAACACCTGATCGACGAGAAGAAAAAACACAGACGATATCGCAACGAAGATGAAAACCATCATCGTCGTGACCATTGTTTCGCGCCGGGACGGCCAAGTGACTTTCGCCATCTCGCGCCGAACCTGCTGCACGAATTCGCCTGGGTTCGTCTTCGCCATTTACGTCTTAAACTTTCACTTGCCGTTCAGCTTTTCCGGACGCCGTTCCGAGTGGCAGGAGTGGAGGGACTCGAACCCACAACCCCCGGTTTTGGAGACCGGTGCTCTGCCAATTGAGCTACACTCCTAGCGTCCGTCGACTATCCGGCCAACTTATTCAGAGATGGATGCGACGACGCCAGCACCAACGGTGCGGCCGCCTTCGCGGATTGCAAAACGCAGACCTTCATCCATCGCGATCGGTGCGATCAGCTCAACATCCATCGAGATGTTATCACC
>CAJQLI010000140.1 GCA_905479125.1 uncultured Alphaproteobacteria bacterium
CCCCGCGACCGCATATCCCTCGTTTATTTTCATCTGCCGAACCATGATGCCGTTCTCGGCGGTATCGATCTTGGCGGTGCGGATGCGATGCCTTCAGATAAGATCGCCCCCACATTCGCCGAACATTACTTCGGTAAAATGGTCCGCGCGGCAAAAACAGAGGGTGGCGGTAGCACCGCGACGGCGGACGACCTCGTTGCCGGAGAAACGACATGACGGCCCTCGCCTACCCAGATTCCCTGATCCGCCGCGTGCTGGACGAAACCCGAACAATTGCAATGGTCGGCGCGTCCGCGAACTGGGTGCGACCGAGCAATTTCGCGATGAAATACCTGCAGCAGAAGGGCTACCGGGTCATACCGGTCAATCCGGTTAGTGCCGGCACCGAAATCCACGGTGAGATGTGTTATGCGTCGCTGGGCGATATCCCCGATGCGTTCGAGATGGTCGATATCTTCCGCCGCTCGGAAGATGCCGGCGCCATTGTCGACGAAGCGATCGCCCTTAAGGATTCGAAAGGTGTGCGGACGGTATGGTTACAGCTCGAGGTTATTGATGCTGCGGCCGCAGAACGTGCCGAAGCGGCCGGACTGACCGCGATCATGGACCGTTGCCCGAAGATAGAATACGGGCGGCTCAATCACGAACTGGCCTGGGCCGGCATCAATACCGGGGTCATTTCATCAAAGCGGCCACGATTACGCTAATCGATGGAGTCGCAGAACCTGCGCTACGGGTAGGCCCGGCAGCGAGAAAGGAACAAAACATGTTCACCAGACCCGACAGAGCCGTCGACCGCGTCTTCCTGCATTGCAGTGCAAGCGACCACCCGAACCACGACAATATCTCCACCATGCGCAAATGGCATGTCGAAGACCGCGGCTGGAGCGATGTGGGCTACCACTTCTTCATCCGCAAGGACGGCACGCTGGAAGAAGGCCGCCCGCTGGACCGGACGCCGGCGGCCCAGGGCGGTAATAACCGCGGGACCATCGCGATCTGCCTGCACGGCCTCGCGCGAGAGAACTTCGCCGAAGCACAATACACATCCCTGATCGAACTTTGCGCCGAAATAACAGCATCTTATCAGGGAATGGTAACGTTCCACGGCCACTGCGAAGTGTCATCGAAGGCCTGCCCGGTCTTTCCTTACAAGGCGGTACTCGGTCTGGATGACCATGGCGAGATGGTGTTCGCGAAGTCATCGCGTCCCGATGGCATGAACCCGCCGAGCGAAAGCCTGCCGACAGACCGCACCCCGCCCCGCCCCATCCTGCGGATCAGCGACCG
The DNA here is from genome assembly GCA_905479125.1 of uncultured Alphaproteobacteria bacterium. GTDB lineage: Bacteria > Pseudomonadota > Alphaproteobacteria > MPNO01 > UBA830 > CAXBCP01. The sequence continues at coordinate 1,291 of CAJQLI010000140.1, forward strand.
CAGCAGCGACGTCGAAATCCTGCAGCGCCTGCTGATCGATGCCGGTAACAGCATCACCTCTGACGGCATATTCGGCCAGGGTACAGCCGCCGCCGTCCGGGCGTTTCAGGTCTCTAACGGCCTGGTCGCCGACGCCATTGTCGGCCCCGCCACCTGGAAGGCTCTGCAGGCATGAACGACACCGAGAATAACGACCGCGACCCAAACGATTTCGGGTTCGCAACCCGCGCCATACATGCCGGTGCGGCGCCTGACGCGACCACAGGGGCGCGAAACACCCCTATCCATCACTCCACGTCCTATGTGTTCGACGATGTCGATCACGCAGCCTCGCTGTTCAATCTGCAAAGCTTCGGGTTCATCTATTCGCGGCTGACCAACCCAACGGTCGCGGTCCTCGAGGAACGTATCGCCAATCTGGAGGGGGGCCGTGCCGCCTGTGCCGCCGGCTCCGGCCACGCAGCGCAGTTCCTGGCTTTTTTCACGCTCATGGAACCCGGCGATCACTTCGTTGCCTCGCGCAATCTCTATGGCGGATCGATCACGCAGTTCGCGGTGAGCTTCAAAAAACTCGGCTGGCACTGCGATTTTGCCGACCCGCTGAACCCGGAAACCTTCCGCGCCGCGCTGAAAGAGAACACCAAGGCGATCTTCATCGAATCCGTCTCCAACCCGTCCAACGTGATCGGCGATATCGAGGCGATTGCCGAGATCGCGCGCGATGCCGGTATTCCATTGATCGTCGATAACACGATGGCGACACCCTACCTGTTCAGGCCGATCGATTACGGCGCAGATATCGTCTTACATTCAACCACCAAGTATCTGAACGGACACGGAAATTCCATGGGCGGCGTTATCGTGGAATCCGGTAAGTTCGACTGGGCGCAGAACGACAAGTTCCCGTCCATGACAAAGCCGGACGATGCCTATCACGGCCTTACGTTCTACGAGACTTTCGGCGATTTCGGCTTCACCATGCGGGTCCGCGCCGTGGCATTACGGGATTTCGGGCCATCCCTGTCCCCGACCAATGCCTTCATGACCCTGACCGGCATCGAGACCCTGCCGCTGCGCATGGACCGCCATGTCGCCAATGCAGAGGCTGTGGCAGTCTTCCTCGAGGATCATCCGGCGGTCGCGTGGGTTTCCTATGCGGGATTGCGCTCAAGCCCATCCCTGAAGCACAAAAATCTTTATTTTCCAAAAGGTTGCGGTGCAGTATTTACCTTTAGTCTTAAAGGTGGCTACGAAGCCGGCATCCGCCTCGTCGAGGGCTGCGAATTGCTGTCCCATCTTGCCAATGTCGGCGATACGCGGAGCCTGATCCTGCATCCGGCATCCACCACCCATCGCCAGCTTACCGAAGAGCAGCAGATCGCCGCCGGCGCAGGCCCCGACGTGGTGCGGATATCCGTCGGTATCGAAACCGTCGAAGACATCACCCGCGATCTCGACCAGGCCTTAAACGCGGCGTCCTGACACTGTCACTGCCACTCTGTTCGCACGGGTTTGAGCGAAAACCGTACGCACGCATACAGTAGTGCCCAAACAGGGGTGGTAGTGCTCTCGTTTCACGAGGTAGTGCTCACTCGGAAACGTTCGAAACCTCGACCAGGTTTCCATCAGGATCGCGGAAATAGACCGATTCCAGCGCCTCTGCCGCGCCCGAGCGTGTCACCGGCCCCTCTTCGATCTCGACACCGCAGTCTTTCAGATGCTGTATCACCTGTGAGACCGGTGTCTCAGATATGAGACAGAAATCCTCGGATCCGGGCGCGATGTTTCCGGCCTTCGGCGACACGTCGGTCGCGGCATCATGAATGTTGAATTTCTGGTCACCGAAATGAACCGCATGAAGATTATTGCCGAACGCGACATGCTTCATGCCCAGGACGTTCGTGTAGAAGTCTATTGTCGCCCGGAGGTCGCGGGCGGTGATGACAAGGTGGTCGAGACTACGGATGCTGATCGTCATGACGTCTCCTGCACTGCCGGCCCGGCGGCGCGTTCCTTTGCCCCGCCCCCGGCTTTACCTTTCTCACCCGCGCGCGGCAGGAACATCGCCGCGCAGATAACAATCGCGGCCACAATCGCCATCGACACGAACATCCACCAGAAACCGCCGGTCGCGTCGTACACGCCACCTGCGAACGGGATCGCCAGCGAACTGACGCCGAGGCCGAGCACGAATTTCGCGCCATAGGCGCTCGATCGCCACTGTGCCGGGCAATAGCGCGCTACAAGGCTGTTCTCGGTCGGCAGCGAGGC
>CAJQLI010000141.1 GCA_905479125.1 uncultured Alphaproteobacteria bacterium
CAAGCAAAAAAATACAATTCAGTAATAAAAAAAAAACCCACGCGATCATCGCAAAAATTATTATTATTGGTATTTTCCACGACCTTCCAATCACACCATCAAAAAATCAAGGCTTCCAATTTCCCCTCTTGTATAATTTTATATTTCTAATTTTCATTTATATTCTCAATATTAGGTATTTTTTCAATTTTATTATAAATTAAGCACAATGTTTTGTTTTCTCCATCTTAACGCGTTTAGCTAAGGGTACTTTTTTGGGTTACGGGTTGTTTACAATCAGCCACAAGAATGCCGTGCGCGTTAGGCGAATTATATCTGCGCAAAATTTGCACCGCATCATTAAGCTGCACAGGGTTAAAAGAGGTGCGTTTTTATAGTCGCCGCCGTCACTACCATATCTACCTCTTGTCGGTAGTTTAGGCACGCCGGTCAGAACAACAACAAACTGTCTTTCCTGCCCGATGGCAGTTTCAACTACGTGATCTCGTCTCACACGATAGAGCATCTCGAAGACGGCCCGCGCACGGTCGCGCAGATATCCACCAAGGTACGCCCCGGCGGGCGGATCTATCTCGAATGGCCGAGCGTGGAATCAGAGACGTTCCCGATCAAAGGGCTCGGCCTCAATTTCTATGACGATGGGACCCATATCCGTACCTTCGCACGCGAAGACATCACCGCCGTACTGACGGAAGCGGGCTTCGATATCGAGTATTCGGGTTTCCGCCGCATGTGGCTGCGGATGCTGATCGCCCCGCTACTGGTGATCCGCCGGTCGCTGAAACTGCGGCGGCTTGTGCTGTATGACGCGTGGGACCTGACCGGGTTCTGCTACGTCATCCGGGCGGTGCGGCGCACGGACGCTTAATCCGCCCAACCCAGCGGTGCTTCGTTCATCCCCCAGTACAGGCTTTTCTGTTCCTGGTACTGGCGGATTCCCTGGCGGCCTTTTTCGCGGCCGGTGCCGGAATCCTTCAGCCCGCCGAACGGGGTCGCGATCGAGAACAGCTTGTAGGTATTGATCCACACCGTCCCCGCATCAATGCGACGCGCCAGACGCCAGGCGCGGCAGTAATCCTCTGTCCACAAACCACAGGCGAGGCCGAACACCGTGTCATTGGCCTGGGCGATCAGGTCTTCCTCATCTTCAAAGGGCAGGATCGCAAGCACCGGGCCGAAGATTTCCTCCTGGACCATCCGGGCATCATTCCCGAGCCCCGTGAAGATCGTCGGCAGGTAGAAACTGCCATCTCTATAGGCGAAGTCTCCGCCCGCAGGGTTCGTGTACCCGCCGTCTTCGGGACGCGCGCCGCCGGTCAGAATCTCGCCACCTTCTTCGCGGCCAAGGGCAACGTATTTTTCAATACCCTCGCGATGGGACACGGAAACTAGCGGTCCCATCTGGGTGGTCTCCGCTGCCGGATCGCCGATGCGTAACTGTACCGTCTTGGCGACCAGTGCCTCGGTGAACTGATCCAGAATTTTCCGGTGCACGAACAGGCGTGAACCCGCGATGCAGCTTTCGCCCGAGGACGAGAAAATGCCGAAGATCACCCCATTTACCGCATGATCGATCTGCGCATCCTCGAACACGATGGTCGGCGACTTGCCGCCCAGTTCGAGCGAGACCGGCATCAGCTTTTCGGCGGCCTGGCGCGCGATGCCGCGACCAACCTCGGTGCCGCCGGTAAAGGCGACCCGTGCAATATCGGGGTGAGTAACAAGCGCATCGCCGATCACCGCACCGGGACCGGGCAGGACGCTGACGATACCCTTCGGAACCCCGGCCGCCTCACAGATACGTCCGAGTTCCAGCGCGACCAGCGGCGTCACACCCGCCGGTTTGAGGATCACCGCGCAGCCAGCCGCGAGCGCCGGGGCCAGCTTCTGCGCATCCGACGCAATCGGCGAATTCCACGGCGTAATTGCCGCGACAACCCCGATGGGATCGTAGATGCTCATGCTGACAAAAGGCCCGCGCGATGGCGTGATCTCTTCTTCCATCGTCTCGGCAACGGCACCGTAATACCGAAACGTCCCGGCAGCAGAGGCGACCAACGCGCGCGTCTCGCCGATGGGTTTGCCGTTATCGCGCATCTGGAGTCGCGCAAGGTCTTCGGCGCGATCCGAAATCAACTGGCTGACCCGCATCAGCAGGCTGCCCCGGTCATGCGGTTTCATATCGCGCCATGCAGGCTCCGCCATCGCCGCCTTTGCGCGCGCAACAGCTTCGTCGACATCGGCGGCGCTGGCACCCGCGACAACCGCGTTCTCGCTGCCATCCGCCGGATAGACCGACACCATGTCGGGCCCGCGCCCGGCTTTCCACTCACCACCGATCAGGATGGGCTCGGACATATCAGCCTCCTATTTCGACAGGCGACGCCCGACGGCGGATTTCGGCGACAACCGAATGGGCCGCCAGGGTCGATGTCTTCGGGTTATCGGGCAGCGGCTTGCCGCGGATTTCGATATCAACCGCGCCGAACATTCCCTCGGCATGCACCTGGTGAATATTGCCGCCCGCCGCCGGGTCCGCCACCAGCCGTACCTCGGTATTGGCGAAGCCCGCACCGGCGAGCGCGATCGTCGCGGCCACATTGGCATTCTGCGGATAGCGCGTCGCAGCTTCATCGGCGCCGCCCTGATAGAGCGTCGCCTCCTCGGTCAACGCATCGAGATCACAGACATCCTCAGCCGGCGTGCCCTTCCAGGCCCCCGGCGGTTTGCGCGACGTATAGGTCACTTTATCCAGCCCGCCGATCCGCGCAGCAGCCAGGGCATCGGCACCAGCCACGGCACCCGCGGCCAGCACAAGTTTCGCGCCGCCGTCTTTTGCGGACCTAACAAGATTGGCATAGAGCGCCGCGTCCGCCAGCACGCCGATGGATATCACGAGAAAATCCATGCCGCGACGCAACGCATCGACACCGTAATCGCGCACGCCCGCATGACCTGCGCATTCGGCGACAAGCTGCGGCTTGGTGGTCAGATCATCAAAGGACGACACGACCTCTATGCCCCGCCCGGCAACCGCCGCACGCACTGCGTCCACCCGCGCCGGACGGACCAGGATAGCGACGATATTCGCATCTTCGCCCGGCTGGACGTGTTTCAGCACTTCCTGCGCAATTGCGCCGTACCCGATCAGCAGAACGTCCATCAGCAATCATCCTCTTCGGCGCGCTTCGGCGGGCCGGCAAAGGCCTGCGCAAAATCTCCGATGGATTTCATATCGATCTCAATCAGCGCGGGACCATCCGTCTCGAAAGCCTGTTTCAGGGTCGTCGCGAGATCCTTCGCGTCACCTATCCCCCAATGGGGGATATCGAGTGAATCACACAGCACGCCCCAGTCGGGGCCGAGAATATCGGAATACTGACGGCGCCCGCCATAGACCGCATCCGAGATATTCTTGATCACACCGTAGCCGCCATCGTTCATCAGCAGGATGACGATATCGGCATTCTCCTGCTTGGCGGTCGCAAGTTCACCCAGTGTCACGGCAAAGCCGCCATCACCGGTGAGCACCAGTGTCTTCCGGCCATCGCCCTGCACGGCAAGGGCAGCACCGATCGCCATGGGGAGCCCCTGCCCGATCCCTCCGCCAAGAGCATGAACACCATCCCGCGGCCCGTCGAGCGGCGGCAGACGATTGCCCCAGATCGTGTTGGACAACGTGATGTCACGCACCCACACAAAATCACGCGGCACGGTTTCGAGCACCGCATCCACCACCTCGTTATAAGGACCGAGCGCCCCCCGCATGGTTTCCTCCGCTGCGGCGCGTGTCGTCTTGATGTCAGACACGAAAGCGCCATCCGGCTTGAACTTCCCGGCCAGCCGGTCGGCCAGCGCATCCAGTGTCCGGCCGGAATCGCCACAGACGAACATATCGACCGGATAAGAACGCCCGTCCGCCCGCGGGTCGGCATCGATCTGATAGATCGGCGGAAGTTTAAGGTGATAGCCCAGGGTCTCGTTCGACCTCAGGCGTGAGCCGACGACGACCATTGCATCACAGGTGCCGTAGAATTCTTCGACCACGGGCTGAAGATTGAACGACCCCAGCGAATGAGGGTCGTCGCCGGGCAGTATGCCCCTGCCCTGCACGCTGGTGACCACGCCGAACCCCATCTGCGCCAACCGGGCAACCGAATCCGCCGCATGACGCGCCCCACCGCCGAGCCAGAGCATGACGCGTTTCTTGCTCGCCAGCGCTGCCGCCAGCGCATCAACTGCATCCTCGGCGGGGTCCGGCGCCAGGACCGGCAAAGGGTCGATATTCGCCGGCATCGGAATTTTTGCGCCCTGAATATCGATCGGAATCTCGACACTGACCGGCCCCATCGGCGGGGTAAAGGCAAGCTTCACCGCTTCGCGCAATGTGCCCAGCATGGTGTCTGCAGACCAGACACGGAAAGCGCCCTTGCCTGCCGCACCCAGCATGCCGAGCTGGTCCGGCGCTTCGTGGATAAAGCCTTTTTGACGATCCAGATGCGCGGAATCGATCTGGCCCGTCAGGTGCAACAGGGGCGTGCCCGCCGTCATCGCTTCGACGATAGCGCCGCAGGCATTCCCCGCCGCCGTGCCGGTGCTGGATACGGCGACGCCGAGCCCGCCCCGCACGCGTGCATTGGCATCGGCCATATTTACCGCCCCGCCCTCGGAACGCGCCGGCACGAAATTGATCTTGTTGCGACGGAAAACTCCGTCCAGGACCGGCATGTTATGGATGCTGATAACGCCGAAAGCATGGTCGACGCCGCAGCGTTCAAGAAAGACCGCAGCGATATCGCCTGCGGTTACCAGATCAGACATTGCGTGCCTGCCCCCCTGTAAGATCAAGTGTTTCACCGGTGATAAACGACGCAGCATTGGAGCCGAAGAACAGGATCGCACTCGCTGCTTCATCGGGTTTGCCAAGGCGGCCAAGCGGAATCTTCCGCTCCTTCGCCAATTGCGCAAACCAGTCATCCAGCGACAGGTCTGCCGGGATCGGCGAGCCGTCAATGTTCTCGCCGCTGGCATAGCGCCGGCTCCACTGGCCGGAATCAACCAGGCCGATCAGCACCGCATTGACGCGGATGCCCTTTGGCGCAAATTCAACCGACAGCGATTTCATCAGGTTCAGCTGCCCTGCCCGCGTCGCGCCCGTCGCAATCAGAAACGGTTCCGGCGACCGCGCCAGCAACGCGCTGGTGACCACAATGGCACCGGCGCCGGATGCCGCGAGAAGCCCCTCAAAGGCACGTACTGGTCGCAG
>CAJQLI010000142.1 GCA_905479125.1 uncultured Alphaproteobacteria bacterium
GGCTCAGATCGTCATCAACCAGTGGCTCAGACAGTACAATCACATCCGCCCACACCAGGCCCTCAACATGCGCCCTCCTGTTCCAGAAACTCTAATCAGGAATGGCCCAGAACTTGGGGGCTAGACAGACCAATGCCGGTGTTGATTATATTTCGAGCTTTCGCAAACTCACTGTCTTCGAAGAGCCCGGCGAGCGGGTCATCGCGCTCGCTACTGCCGGGAACCTGGCGACGAGTCAGGCTGTGACCAGTATCGTCAGCGAGCGTCTCGGCGCACGTAAAGGCGAAGACAGCATCTATACGTCAAAGACCATGTTCAATGTTGCGCAGATCGTCGGGCGGGCACTCCGGCAGGTTATTGATGAGCATGGGGAGCACGTGCGCGAAAGTGGCGGTGATCCGACGGCGACCTTCATTCTGGGCGGACAGATCAAAGATCGCGCGCCACGCCTTTTCCTGATTTACGCGGCTGGCAATTTTATCGAGGCATCGGCTGAAACCCCTTTTCTCCAGATTGGCGAGAACAAATATGGCAAGCCGATTCTCGACAGGACGATAAGTTATGATATGCCCATTGAGCGTGCGGTTACCGCCTCCCTCGTGTCTTTTGATTCCACAATGCGAAGTAATCTGTCGGTAGGACCGCCGATTGATCTGATAACCATCCTCGCCGGCGAACAGCGGGTGGAGCGTCATGCTTCAATCGAAGAGAATGATGCCTATTTTACGGAACTTCGAAAAACCTATGGCGACGGCATTGTGTCGCTGTTTGAGACGCTGCCGGATCCGGATATTTCAAACTGGCCGCCGGGGCCATCATGTTAGGGACCTTGAGAATAAATCTAAGGTGAGGCTTCGGTGTGAATTTCCTATTCCGCCGGGTTGCAACGCACAAACGCCTGTGTTACCTAACGCTGCCTTCACGGGTGGTCGATTATGATGTCTATTGCAGGCAAAAATATTCGATTAAAAACAACAAGTTAGTTTATTTTTACGGGACGTTTTCGAGGTAAATTGGGTGTCGTCTGAATCGTCAGCCGTTTCCGGTGTGGCCGGCCGTTATGCGGCCGCTCTTTTTGAGCTCGCCGAGGAACATAAAAAACTGGACGAAGTCGCTGCGGATATAGCGACTGTTCGTGCCTTACTGGCCGATTCTGCGGATCTGCGCCGCCTCGTCGCCAGCCCTGTCCTTGGGCGTGATGCCCAGGGGGCAGCACTTGCCGCTGTGCTTGAAAAAGCCGGTGTCTCCGAAATGACCCGGAATTTTGCTGCTGTTGTTGCCCGTAATCGCCGGTTGTTCGTGCTCGACAGCATGTGCGTCGGTTACCGTCAGCTTCTCGCCAGTGCGCGCGGAGAAATGACGGCGGAAATTATGACGGCAGAGCCGCTGACAGATGCTCAGCAGGCTTCGCTGGAACAGGAACTCCGGACCGCCATGGGCTCGAAGGTCACCCTCGAGACGCGTGTCGATGCGTCTCTTCTTGGCGGCATGATCGTCAAGGTCGGGTCGCGCATGGTCGATTCATCTCTTCGTACAAAGCTTCAACGTCTAGAACTCTCATTGAAAGGGGCAGCGTGATGGACATCCGCGCCGCAGAAATCTCCTCAATCCTCAAGGATCAGATCGCCAATTTCGGTACCGAAGCCGAAGTTGCAGAAGTCGGACAGGTCCTGTCGGTCGGTGACGGTATCGCCCGTGTTTACGGGCTCGATAGTGTTCAGGCCGGTGAAATGGTCGAATTCCCGGGCGGCATCAAAGGCATGGCGCTCAACCTGGAAACCGACAATGTCGGTGTTGTTATCTTTGGGTCGGATTCCGGCATCAAGGAAGGCGATATCGTCAAGCGGACGGGCACCATCGTGGACGTGCCGGTCGGTAAGGGTCTTCTGGGCCGTGTTGTTGACGCGCTGGGTGAGCCGATTGACGGTAAGGGGCCGATCGAATCGGACGAACGCCGCCGTGTTGACGTCAAGGCGCCGGGCATTATTCCGCGCCAGTCGGTCAGCGAGCCGATGCAGACCGGTCTGAAGGCGATCGACAGCCTGATCCCCGTTGGCCGCGGCCAGCGCGAGCTGATCATTGGCGATCGTCAGACCGGCAAGACCGCCATCGCGATCGACACGATTATCAATCAGAAAAAAGCCTTCGACGAAGGCGATACCGACAAGCAGCTTTTCTGCATCTATGTCGCTATCGGCCAGAAACGTTCGACGGTTGCCCAGATCGTCAAGCAGCTCGAAGAAGTCGGCGCGATGGAATACACCATCGTCGTTGCATCGACAGCGTCAGAGCCTGCACCGCTGCAGTTCCTGGCGCCTTATGGTGGTTGCACGATGGGTGAATATTTCCGCGATAACGGCATGCATGCCCTGATCATCTATGATGATCTGTCCAAGCAGGCGGTTGCCTATCGCCAGATGTCGCTGCTGCTTCGCCGTCCGCCGGGACGTGAAGCCTATCCGGGCGACGTTTTCTATCTCCATTCACGTCTGCTGGAACGCGCCGCGAAGATGAGTGACGCGAATGGTGGCGGCTCGCTGACGGCCCTTCCGATCATTGAAACCCAGGCGGGTGACGTGTCGGCCTATATTCCGACAAACGTTATCTCGATCACGGACGGTCAGATCTTCCTTGAGACCGAATTGTTCTACTCGGGAATTCGTCCGGCGGTGAATGTCGGTCTGTCGGTCAGTCGTGTCGGTTCCGCAGCCCAGATCAAGGCGATGAAACAGGTTGCCGGTTCGATCAAGCTGGAACTGGCCCAGTACCGTGAAATGGCCGCGTTTGCGCAGTTTGCATCGGATCTCGATGCGGCAACCCAGAAACTTCTGGGCCGCGGCGAGCGCCTGACCGAGCTTCTCAAGCAGGGTCAGTATGCGCCGATGCCTGTCGAGGAACAGGTTGTGTCGATCTTCGCCGGTGTGAACGGGTATCTCGATGATATCCCCGCGCGCTCCGTGACCCAGTTTGAACAGGGTTTCCTGTCCGAACTGAAAGCGAACCATACCGACATCCTCGATGCGATCCGCACCGAGCAGGCGGTTTCCGACGATACCAACGCGAAGATCAAGGCATTCCTCGACGGGTATGCCAAGAACTTCGTCGCCGCCTGATCGACACCCCGGAAAACAGGAACCGGTAACGGGATATGCCAAGCCTTAAAGACCTCCGCATGCGGATCGACAGCGTCAAGTCGACGCAAAAGATCACGTCGGCGATGAAAATGGTCGCGGCGGCCAAACTGCGTCGTGCGCAGGAACAGGCCGAAGCGGCACGGCCCTATGCCGAACGCATGGAGCGCATGCTCGGATCGCTCGCCGGTTCAATGGCGTCCTCCGCGGGTGCGCCGAAACTGCTGGCCGGAACCGGCAAGCAGGATGTGCATCTTCTCGTGATGATGACGTCGGATCGCGGCCTTTGCGGTGCGTTCAATTCGTCTATCGTCCGCGACACCAGGCGGATGGTCGCAGAGCTCCAGGCGGATGGTAAGGAAGTAAAAATTCTGTGTGTCGGCCGTAAGGGCTGGGCGCAGGTGCGCCGCGAATTCGCGCCAATGATCGTTGATCTGATCGAGGGTATCGGCCGTCCGCGTCTTAGCTTCGATGATGCGCAGGGCGTGTCCAATCGTGTGCTTGAAATGTTCGAAGCAGGCGAATTCGATGTCTGTACGCTGATCTATAACCGCTTCAAATCGGTGATTGCTCAGATCGTCACCCGCCAGCAGCTGATTCCGTTCGCGGTCGACGACCTGGCGGCGGGCGATGAGTCGGCTGATGCAGCCAGCGTGAACTACGATTACGAGCCCGACGAAAACGAAATTCTTGAAGTACTTCTGCCGCGTAATATGAGCGTGCAGGTTTATCGGTCGCTTCTTGAAAATAACGCCAGCGAACACGGCGCCCGGATGAGCGCGATGGATAATGCCACGCGCAACGCCGGCGAAATGATCGACTCGCTGACGCTCAACTACAACCGGACGCGTCAGGCGTTCATCACCAAAGAACTCATAGAAATCATCTCCGGCGCCGAGGCAGTTTGATGTCCGGCAAATCGATGTACGAGGTATGACAATGGCCGACACGGCAAGCAACAATATTGGCAGCGTTTCCCAGGTTCTGGGCGCTGTTGTCGACGTTCAGTTCGAAGGCGAACTGCCCTATATCATGAACGCGCTGGAATGCGACAATGGCGGGAACCGGCTGGTTCTCGAAGTGGCGCAGCATCTTGGTGAAAGTACTGTGCGCACCATCGCCATGGACACGACCGAAGGTCTGGTTCGCGGCCTGAAGGTGACCGATACGGGCTCGCCGATCATGATGCCTGTCGGCCCCGAAACACTCGGCCGTATCCTGAACGTCATCGGAGAGCCGATTGACGAACGCGGTCCTCTGAAGACGACCAAAAAGCTTCCGATCCATCGTGAGGCCCCGGTCTTTACCGAACAGTCGACGGAAACCGAAGTGCTGGTGACCGGCATCAAGGTTGTCGATCTGCTCGCGCCTTATTCGCGTGGTGGTAAAATCGGCCTGTTCGGCGGTGCCGGCGTGGGCAAGACGGTACTGATCATGGAACTGATCAACAACGTTGCGAAGGCACATGGCGGTTATTCCGTGTTCGCCGGTGTCGGCGAGCGTACGCGTGAAGGTAACGATCTCTATCATGAAATGATGGAATCCGGCGTTATCCAGCCCGATGGCGAATCCAAGGCGGCACTGGTCTATGGCCAGATGAACGAGCCTCCCGGAGCGCGTGCGCGTGTCGGCCTCAGCGGTCTGACGCTGGCTGAATATTTCCGCGACGAAGAAGGCCAGGACGTGCTGCTCTTTGTCGATAACATTTTCCGCTTCACGCAGGCTGGCTCCGAAGTGTCGGCGCTGCTCGGCCGTATCCCGTCGGCGGTTGGCTATCAGCCGACCCTGGCGACCGATATGGGTAACCTGCAGGAACGCATCACGACCACCAACAAGGGCTCGATCACGTCGGTGCAGGCCATTTACGTGCCTGCCGATGATCTCACCGATCCGGCGCCTGCCACATCGTTCGCGCATCTTGATGCAACGACGGTTCTGTCGCGTCAGATTGCAGAGCTCGGCATCTATCCGGCTGTTGATCCGCTCGATTCCACGTCGCGTATTCTTGATCCGCGCACGGTTGGTGACGAGCATTATGCTGTTGCCCGTGAAGTTCAGCGTGTTCTTCAGACATATAAGGGCCTGCAGGATATCATCGCCATTCTCGGCATGGACGAGCTGTCTGAAGAAGACAAGCTGGTCGTTGCGCGGGCTCGCAAGATTCAGCGCTTCCTGTCACAGCCGTTCCATGTTGCGGAAATCTTCACCGGCATGTCCGGCGTATTCGTTGATCTGGAAGACACCATCAAAGGCTTCAAGGGTCTGGTCGAAGGTGAATACGACGATCTGCCGGAAGCTGCGTTCTACATGGTCGGCAAGATCGAAGATGCCGTCGAAAAAGCGAAGGAAATGGCAGCCGCGGCCTGATAGCCGTACTGCTGATCCCAACCGCAGGAAACCGTTATGCCTGATCCGTTCACATTCGATCTGGTCTCTCCCGAAAAGCTGTTGCTCTCGGAAGATGTCGAGATGGTCGTCGTTCCGGGCGCCGAGGGAGACTTCGGTGTCCTCATTGGCCACGCGCCTCTGATCTCCGCGTTGCGGCCGGGCGTTATCGATACCTATGCCGGGACAAAGGTGGAAAAGCGGATTTTCGTTGCAGGTGGGTTTGCCGAAGTGACAGGTGAACGCTGTACCGTTCTGGCCGAGGAAGCCATGCCGGTTGAGGATATTGATCTTGCGGCCGCAGAAACGCGCATTACATCGGCGCGTGCCGCCCTTGATCAGGCTGATAACGACATAGCGCGTGGACAGGCCGAAATGGCGCTTGCCGTCGGCGAAGCCATGGTTGCCGCGCACGGAACCGGCGTCTGATACCTGCGTCCTTCAAGACGCTTTTGTCTATTTTCTGAACTTAGCGACAAACAACGACGTTACGGTTGGCTATTCGGGTTTGCCGCCGGCATCCTGCCGCCATCAGCACAGGTGTGGTGACGCGTTGTTCTCAGGCGGCGATCGAGGCGTCGATGTCGTCCGCGTTTTCCTGATCGCGATCCATCGCGCCTTCCGGGACGACCCGGTTTGCGGGGATTTTCAGGATCACCGTGGTACCGATACCCTCGATACTTTCAAGGTCGATGGTCGTATTGTGCAATTTCGCGATTGAGTTTGCCATCGTAAGGCCAAGGCCTACGCCCTCAAATCGTCTCGAACGTGCGCCATCCGCCTGTCGGAAGGGTTTCAGAACCTCGAGCAATACATCTTCCGCTATGCCGGCTCCGGTATCTTTGCACCGGATCTCGATGCCGCCGTCTTTCAAGACGCGGGCGGCTACCCATACTTTGCTGCCACGACTTCCGAACTTGATCGCGTTGTCGAGGATGCAATGCATGATCCGCGACAGCCCGTTCCGGTCAAACAATACCGGCGGTAGATCCGGCATGATCATGGGCTTCAGAGATATTCCCTCTGCCTCTGCAGCCGCTTTGAATGCCTCTACGTTTGACGATATCACGCGGTCCAGCGAGAGGATTTCCTGATGCATCTCCGCACTGCCCGATTCAAGCTGAGACATGTAGAGAATAGAATTAATAATTTCGAGCAGTTGCGTTCCGCTCGAATGGATTTCGCCTGCAAACTCGGGATATTCCGGTGATCCCATGGGACCCATCCGTTCGTCTTTCAGAATCTCCGAGAACCCGATGACTGAATTAAGGGGAGTCCGCAGTTCATGGCCGACATTCGCAATCAATTCACCCTGTGCCCGATTGGCACGTTCGGCTTCTGCTTTGGCCGCTGCAAGTTCCAGGTTCCGAATCTCTGCATCAGCGGCAAGTTTCCGTGTCTGTTCTATCCGGGCCTGTGTTTCACGGAGCAGCAACCAGATCAGGACCAAACCAGCCAGGGTAAATATACCGATATAAAATGCAGACCTGCGCATATCCGGCAGGAAAGAGGTGCCGACGTTGGCCAACGGCAGGGTAATCTGC
>CAJQLI010000143.1 GCA_905479125.1 uncultured Alphaproteobacteria bacterium
GCGCGAACAGCATGCTGCACCGGCACTTCTGATCGGGCATTCGCTTGGTGGTGCAGCCGTCCTCGCCGCAGCGGGCCGGGTGGCAGAGGCCAAGGCAGTGGTGACGATCGGTGCACCGTCTGACCCGGGACATGTGAGCCATTTGTTCAGCGACGATATTGACCGTATCGAAGCGGATGGCGAAGCGGAGGTGAAACTCGCCGGGCGGCCGTTCACGATCAAAAAACAGTTTCTCGAAGATATTGCCGGTCAGCGGTTGGCAGATGCGATCGCGTCGATGCGCAAGGCGCTGCTCGTTTTCCATGCGCCGCGAGACGACTATGTCGATATCTCGAATGCCGGTGAGATATTCGGCGCGGCGAAGCACCCCAAGAGCTTCGTGTCTCTGGACGATGCCGATCATCTCCTGACCCGTAAAGACGATTCCATCTATGTCGCAGATGTGATTTCAGCATGGGTGCACCGCTACCTCGATTCAGAAGCGGTCGGTGATGAAGAAAGCGGAGAGGCAGGTGTTGTAAACGTGGCTGAAAACGGGATCGGGAAATTCGGTCAGGATATTTCGGTCGGCCCGCATTTGTTCCATGCAGATGAGCCGTCCTCCGTCGGGGGGGCGGAATACCGGGCCAACGCCTTATCAGCTGCTTTCTGCCGGCCTTGGCGCCTGCACGACGATGATGCTTCGGTTGTATGCGGGCCGCAAGAAAATCCCGCTCGACCATGTTTCGGTGGATGTCCGTCACAACAAGATCCACGCAGAAGACTGCGAATCCTGCGACACCCGCGAGGGCAAGGTCGATACGTTCGAGCGCGAAATTACGCTGGAAGGAGATCTGGACGCCGAGACACGCCAGCGGCTACTGGAAATAGCCGATAAATGCCCTGTCCATCGGACTTTGCATTCGGAAGTTCAGGTCGTCACGACGTTGAAAAATTCTTAGCTCACCAATAGCGGCCCGTGCTGCCGACAACGGATATAGCAAGACCGATCACCAGATTGATGGTCACAAGGACGCGGATCTGGTTGAGGTTAGCACCCGCGGTCGGAATATCTCCGGCGGCCAGCGCATTGCGAAATCGTTTATAGGGCGCGAACCACAGGTGCAGGTAGATCGCGATCATCAGCAGTCCGACGCCATGCATAAGGTGGATATGCACAGGTAGTCCTGCGAACCCGCCCCAGACTCCGAAAATCATAAGGTAGCCGGTGAGCGGGAGCAAGATGACTGCCATCCAAACCCAAGGGAAAAACTTTGCAAAGACGCGTCCCCAGAGCGGTGCGCGGATCGCTGGTTCAAGTTCTCCCGCGGCAAGCCGCAAAACCATAATCGCGAAAAACATGCCACCGACCCAGACGAGGGCGGCGAGTAAATGAAGTCCGAGGGCAACGGTGATCATGGTCTGTGTCTCGCTTGATTGGGGGCAGGGCGTGCATTACGTTCCGGCGATAGGCCAGTATTTTCTCCAGAAAGTCCAGATAATGAAATTTACCGGTACAGACAAGTACGTCGCGACAGATGACCTGATGACGGCGGTCAATGCCGCGATCACCCTCCAGCGGCCCCTGCTTATCAAGGGCGAGCCCGGAACCGGTAAGACGCTGCTGGCGATGGAGGTAGCGGAGGCCCTGAAAATGCCGTTCTACGAATGGCATATCAAATCAACGACGAAGGCAAATCACGGTCTGTATGAATATGACGCGGTTTCGCGTCTTCGCGATTCACAGCTCGGTGATGACCGGGTGCAGGACATCAATAACTACATCAAACGGGGAATGCTCTGGGAAGCATTCGCCTGCGAAGAACAGGCGGTGCTGCTGATCGACGAGATCGACAAGGCGGATATCGAATTTCCGAACGATCTGCTGCGTGAAATCGATCGCATGGAATTTTACGTCTACGAGACCCGGGAGACGATCAAGGCTGTAAACCGTCCCGTGGTAATCATTACGTCCAACAATGAAAAAGAGCTGCCGGACGCCTTCCTGCGCCGCTGCTTCTTTCACTACATCCGTTTCCCCGATGAGGAAACGATGGAGAAAATTGTCGAGGTCCATTTCCCCGATATCAAAAAGAACCTGCTGAAAGAGGCGATGGAGGTTTTCTTCGCGATCCGTGATGTGAACGGTATCAAGAAAAAACCTTCCACGTCGGAGCTGCTTGACTGGATCAAGCTGTTGCTGGCCGAAGATATTGATCCGGAAACCCTGCGTGGCGATTCCACGAAGGCAATCCCGAAACTGCATGGTGCGCTGTTGAAGAACGAACAGGACGTGCATATATTCGAACGGCTCGCCTTCATGTCGCGCCGTCAGGGCGCGTAAGACAGACGGGACGGGGCAGGGCCCATGTTCGTCGATTTCTTTTACCAGCTTCGAGATGCGCGGATTCCGGTCACGATCCGGGAATTCCTGATGTTTCTCGAAGCGCTTGAGAAGGGCGTGGCCCAGGGCAATATCGACGAATTCTATTATTTGTCGCGGGCGACCCTGGTGAAGGACGAGCGATTGTTCGACACCTTCGACCTGGTGTTCGAGAATTTCTTTAAAGGCGCGATGAACAAGACCGCGGGACTGTTGGAAGAACATATCCCCGAGGAATGGCTGCGCGGCATGGCACGCGAGTTGTTCGATGCGGAAGAAATCGAGGCGATGAGCTTCGAGGAGCTGATGGAAGAGCTTGCCAAGCGCCTGCAGGAACAGGATGGGGAGCATCATGGCGGGAATCGCTGGATCGGCACCGGCGGGACATCGCCATTCGGTAATTC
>CAJQLI010000144.1 GCA_905479125.1 uncultured Alphaproteobacteria bacterium
TTCAGCCTGGCGCGCCTCATCCATCAGATTCGACCAGACATGTTCTCGGACCTCGGCAAAGCGCGCACTGGCAAGTGTATCTCGATTGCGCGGATGCGGCAGCCCGACGTCAATCACTTCGAAGACCGAGCTCGGCCTGCCTTTGAGCACGACCACGCGGTCGCCCATCAACACGGCTTCCTCGATAGAATGGGTCACGAAAACCATTGTTGTCGGCCTGGATTCCCAGATACGCAGCAATTCAAGTTGAAGAATTTCCCGTGTCTGGGCATCGATCGCCGCGAACGGCTCATCCATCAGCAACACCGATGGCTCGGTCGCAAGCGCCCGGGCAAGCCCGCAGCGCTGCTGCATACCGCCGGAAAGCTGATGCGGATAAGCGGTCTCGAAACCGGTCAATCCGACCAGGTTGATGTAATGGGGTACCTTTTCGGCAATAACGGCCTTTTCAACACCCGCCATCTGCAATCCGTACCCGACATTCTGCTGGACGGTCTTCCAAGGAAACAGTCCGAAATGCTGGAAGACCATGGCAACGCCCGGCAGCGGTTCGGTCACATTCACGCCATCGATACGAACCGCGCCCTCGTTAATCGGCAGCAGGCCGCAGATACACCGCAGCAATGTCGTCTTGCCGCAGCCGGACGGCCCGACCACGGTAACGATTTCGCGTTCTCCGAAAGTCAGATTGATGTCTTGAAAGACCTTGAGGTCGCCGTAGCTTTTGCCGACGCCCTCTATCTCGATCCGTGCTTTTGCATCCGCCAGTGCAGGCGCAGCCACTGCGTTCACGGTCGTTTCTCCCATATCCAGTGCCCGTTGCACTTATGTGTGCAATCGTTTGCACGATCAGCTTTGAGGGTACGCCGGTGGATAACCGGGAGTCAACCTAAAGCAGTATTGGCAGAGGTGTCTAGACGAGGCCGAAACCGCCGGCCTCTTCCGCCGTCATATCCTTGGCTTCAGGCCCAAAGGGTATTTCGTCGGCCCGGGTCGGTCGCGGTGGCGCAGCGGGTTTGGCCACCACCGCTTCGGTCGTCAGCAAAAGCGCCGCAACCGAGGTCGCAGCCTCAAGTGCGGACACCGCCACCTGGGCCGCATCGACAATGCCTGCGGCCATTAGGTCACAGAATACATCCGCCTGGGCATCATAGCCCGAAACCGGAGAGCGTTCCCCGGCGAGTTTCGCCGCAACCATTCGGCCATCCTGTCCGGCGTTGGACGATATCCGGATCACCGGCGACGAGAGCGCAGCGCGGAGGATCCGATTGGCCGCGCGATCTTCCGGTGTTTTCCCCTCGGGCAGTATCTTCGCTGCATGAATATAGGCCGCACCGCCACCCGCCAGAATCCCCGCCGCCCCGGCGGCCCGGACGGCATTCACGGCATCATCGGCCCGATCCAGACGCTCGGAGATTTCGGCTTCGCTTACCCCGCCGACGCGCACCACGGCAACACCGCCCGTGAGTTTCGCGAGCCGCTCGCGCAGATTTTTCTCCTGGAACGGCGTATTGCCGGCCAGCCCCTGTTCCGCGCGGATTCCAATGACTCGCTCGTCGATCGCGCCCGCCGTCCCGGTACCGCCAATAATCGTCGTCGTATCCTTGGTAAGCTTTATCCGGTCGGCGGAACCCAGTACCGAAGGGTCGATCTCCTTCAGGTCATCCCCCCGCCGGTCCGACACCAGCATCGCGCCGGTCACAGCGGCGATATCCTCGAGCATGGCCCGGCGACGATCGCCGAATAGCGGCCCCTTTCCGGCCACGACGCGCAGCTTGTTTCGTATCTTGTTGGTCACCAGGGTCTGCAACGCTTCGCCTTTGACGCCTTCTGCGACAATCAGCAAGGGCCGGTTCGCCCGGACGGCGGCCTCCAGCGGGCGCAGCAAAGGCGTATGGTTTTCCAGCGTGTGCTCGGTCAGCAGGATCAGCGGTTTTTCGTAAACGCATTCTGCAGAAACCGCATCCGTCATGAAATAGGGAGACACATAGCCACCCGCCCATTGCAGACCGTTGAGACGTTCCCATGTTGTCTCGAAGCCCTGCCCGCCTTCGACTGAAACGACGCCGTCTGCACCGACGGTATCGAATGCCTCGCCGATTATCTCGCCCAGTGAAGATTCACCATTTGCGGATATCGTCGCGATACGCTGGAAATCCGCCCTGCCGCGCACCGGCCGGGACTGACGTCGCAACTCACCGACGACCGCGGCGCTGCCGCGCTCAATCGCCAATCTCAACTGCATGGGATCGATCCCGGCGGCAACGGCCTTCATGCCCTCGGCGGCAATCGCACGCGCGAGGACGATCGTGGTCGTCGTGCCGTCCCCGATGTCTTCTGCCACGCGCTGCGCTGCGCGGCGCACCAGACGCAGACCCAGTTGTTCGAAACGCCCCGCCTCTTCCACCGCGTCGGCAACCGTCACACCGTCCTTGGTAATGCGCGGCGCCCCCAGTCCGTCTTCAGCCTCGATGGCGACAGTGCGGCCACGTGGTCCCAGCGTGACGGAGACAGCGCCGGCCAAGCGGTCGACGCCACGCATCATCCCCAACCGGGCATCGAGTGCGAATTTTATGGAAACAATCGTCATGGCGCGGGTGTAGCGCAATCAGACGCGGCTGTGAAACAAAACGGGCATTCCCCGGATAAGTTCCCGCACGATCATCATATAACCGCCGCAGTCAGAATTGACGACACCTACGCTGCGTGGCCGTGACAATTTCCCCCGCCATTATCCGTGAGCGAAAATTGCCGGCACGTCGACGCGCCTTCAGGCGGCACGCACCTTGTCGAGGAACTCATCCACAGCTGTGCGGAGAACTTTCGCCTGCGTAGACAATTCATGAGACGCGCCCAGTACATGGCCAGCAGCCTCGCCTGTTTCGGCGGCAGCTTCTGATACTTCGACAATATTGCTCGATACTGTCTCGGTCCCGGCTGTCGCATGTTCCACGTTGCCGGAAATTTCGCGGGTTGCACCACCTTGCTCTTCAACTGCCTCCGAGATTGAGGCTGCGATGTCGTTGACCTTGGTAATCGTCGAACCAATACCATCGATCGCCGATACCGCCTCTGCGGTTGCGCTCTGTATCTGCGAAATCTGAGCGCCGATTTCAACCGTCGCACGTGCCGTCTGGTCGGCCAGAGATTTCACCTCTGTCGCAACGACGGCAAAGCCCTTGCCGGCCTCGCCAGCACGCGCCGCTTCGATGGTCGCGTTCAGCGCCAGCAAATTCGTCTGGCTTGCGATGTCGTTGATCAGATCGATCACTTCGCCGATTTTTCCGGCGGCAGCTTCCAGGCTTTGAACCTTTTCATTTGCCGAAACGGCCTCATCCACGGCTGCTTTGGCAATACGTGAACTTTCTTCGACCTGTCCGGCAATCTTGTCGACCGACGCCGACATTTCCACTGTTGCGGTCGATACGATACGGACGCTACTGGTCGCTTCTTCAGATGCGGTAGCCACAGCCCTCGCCCGCTCGGAAGCGCGCTCTGCGCTCGCCGTCATGGCTTCCGCTGAAGTCTGCATCTGCGCAGACGCGGTCGCGACTTTCCCGATCACGGCGCCAACGCCCTTCTCGAACGTATCGGCCAGTTCCTGGAGTTCCTGTTTGCGGCGTTGTTCGGCCTCTTCGTCGGCTTTGACCCGCTGCGCCTCGGCCTCTTCCTTGGCCTGGCGCCTGTCTTCGTCGCGTTTCCGTTCCTGCAGCCGGTTCTTGGCTTCGGCCTCGGCGTTCTCGTTCTGAAGCCTTTCGTTCTCGACCATATTGGTCTTGAAGACATTGACCGCGCGCGCCATGTCACCGATTTCATCGCGCCGGGCTGTTCCGGGGATTTCGACTTCCTGATTGCCATCCGCCAATTCGGTCATCCGGCTTCGAATACCGTGTAGCGGACGCGTGATCACAAGCCCGAGCACGGTGGCGATCAGCAGTCCGAGGACGACAACACCACCCGTCGTGACAAAGCTCAGGTAAACCTCATGTTCCACATCCTTCGCCGCCGACGCGCTGAGGGTGTAACCGTCCTCCGCAGCGAATTCGACCAGGGTTTCGAACGCTTCACGTATAACCGCTTCATGAACCCCGAGTTTTTCTCTCAGTTCTTCAATTGCGGCCGGGCTGCTCTTGGATCCCCCAAGGCTTTCCAAGCCTTCTGACGCAGCGGCAATCCAGACCTCGTTCAATTCCTCGATCCGCCCAATAAGATCTGTCGAACGTTTGCGGGTCGAGCGTTCCTTGGCAACCTCAAGGTCGTCGGCGGTCAACTCGCCTGCTTCCTCCAATGCCTCGATTGCCTCTTCAGAATTAACAGCGGCCCCGGGCACCAACATTTCCCTCAGCAAAATCTCTGCCACAAGGAAGTTGGAGTTTGCCGAGCGAACAAAATTCACCGACATGAAGGCTTCGTCATAGATCTGTTTGGTCATCTGCCCGAGGTCACGCGCAGTGTTGACCGCTAGACCACCCTGCAGAACCGCGAGCATGATCAGAATACCGAAGCCGAAAAACAGCTTCTTCGGAATGGTTATGACGAAAAGGCGAGACGGGTGGAGGCTGGCCGCTAGGCCTTTCAGAAAACTGCTGCTATTTCGCTGTATGAGCCGAAGTACCATTAGCCTGCCTCTGCCCTCTTGGCTTGTATTTGAAGTCTTCTTCATCGAAGTACTCACGCAGCATTGCAGAATAATTTTTCATCTGCGTCGCGTTGGGTTCGTGGAATTCACCTGTCTCGGACGGGCGGCCCACCACGACCCTGCCATGCATACCCATCGGCAGGTGGGGAATGCAGTGATATTCGTATGTTCCCTTGACGTTAAACTTATATGACCATTTTTCGGCCTTCTTGTTCATATACGGGCTGATAACCGATTTCGCCGCTTTGGGATATCCATCCGGATAGCTGACGACGTTATGCTCTTCTGCCTCCAGGTTCACCCAGGTAACGGTATCACCGGGTTGAATCACTATTCGTTTGGGACGGAACGCCATCCGCAAATTGTCATAGTCGCTAACGACCTCTACAATGTGGGTTTTAGGTCCTTCCGCGCGCGTTGTTCCCGAAAAGGCGAGCAACGCAGCGGCACAGCCAACAAGCGCTTTAATCATTTTTTGATCTCTTGAAAGTTATGGAAGGTATTTAAAGTGGGCCTGTGTTACCGGGCCCACTTGTTTTACTTAACGGTAACCTTCAACTTCATCTTCGGGTGAATTGCGCATCTGATTTTAAACGTGCCATCCGCCGCAAATACATGCGTCATGGCTGTATTGGGTTTTTGGGCTCCGAGGTCGAACTTCCCCGCCCCACGCGAATGAATGTTGTGGGTAATCGAATCCGCATTCACGAATTTAATGCTGTCGCCCTTGTTGATAGTCACCTTCTTCTGGTCAAACTTCTTGGCCTTCTGGGTCACGACAACTTCAGCGGCACTCGCAACGGTCCCAGACGCAATCAGGAGAGCGGTCGCGGCAAACGTAATAATATTGAGTTTCATAACTGAAATCTTCCTCTCAAAATCTATTTATTGCAGGGGAGAACGTGCTGGAAGAACCCACCACAGGATGTCGTAGCTGCTTTAGCAGCGTTCGTGCCATCAGGTTTCCCAGCGGCTGTATTCACACCTGAAACACTGCCTGCCAGGGTCTGGTCAAATGGAGGCAACCTGGGAAACGCGACCTGCTCGTCGTTACTGCTCAGCGTTTTCATAAAGGCAACAAGATCAGCCTGTTCCGCATCCGTCAGGTTCAGCTCATAGACTTCCGCCGACAGGCTCGGGCGCTTTACAAAGCCGTTATTGTAGTGCGCAACAACCGAAAACAGGTTCTTGGCAGAGCCGTCATGCATATACGGAGCGCGCTCAACCGCATTGCGCAACGTCGGTACCTTGAAAGCATGCTTCATGACAGCAACATCAGGCAGCTGTTCGCCGCGGCCGATATCCTCGCTGGCAAGGCCAATATCGTGGAAACTGTCATCCGTAAAGTTCCAACCGGAATGACAGGCCACACAATTTGCTTTGTTGTTAAACAGGTCGAACCCACGTTTGGCGTTCGCGGAAATAGCCGTCTCGTCGCCAGCAACCCAGCGGTCAAAAGGCGCAATACCACTAACAACCGTCCGTTCGAAAGTCGCAATCGCCTTTGCAATATTCGGGACCGTAATGCCTTCGTCGCCGAAATTCACTTTGAACAGGGTTCTGTATTCGGGGATCGACTGCAGTTCGGTGACGATCGCCTCCATCTGCTGGTTCATTTCGACCGGCGCCGACATCGGGCCGAGGGCCTGCTGCTCCAGCGTCTCGAAACGGCCGTCCCACATCAACTGTTCAGACCAGGCGAGGTTAAGGATCGTCGGCGTCCGGCGACCGAGCACCGTCATGCCATGGCCGATACCCGTCGGCAGGCCATCACCCCAGGCGAAGCTGGGATTGTGGCAGGTACCACAGGAAATGTAATTACTGC
>CAJQLI010000145.1 GCA_905479125.1 uncultured Alphaproteobacteria bacterium
TTCCAGTCCGATGACTTCTGCGAGTGCTCCCATAATTACCGGGAACAGCATTCCCCCGAACCGGTTGAACGATATCCTCAACGCGGCGGCCCGACCCTGCAGACGCGGCGCGACGGACCGGGAAGCAATGGACATCATAAGTGGCAGGTTGAGCCCCTGTCCGGCTCCCCGCACGCAAATAGCGAGCGCCAGGAAAACCCACGTCTCGAATAGCGGGGTCGCCGCGACCCCGATAATAGCGGCGCCAACAGCCAGGATCAGCAACCAGTAATCGGCGATCCGTCGGGTCAACGGCCCGATACAAAGCGCCGCGAGGGCGGAAACACCATTGCCGATGCCGATCAGCAACCCAATCGAGGTCGCCGTGTAACCGAGATCTTTCAGCCAGATACCGTAAAACGATGCCTGCATGCCGGAGCCGGTCTGGCGCATAAACGTCGCTGCAATCACCAGCGCAATCGCCGGAATGAGCAGCAACCTGAAGGCTTCTCGGTAATCAGACAGGCTGGGAAGAACGTCTGTCCGCTCCTGTTCGGTCGCTACCGCAGGCGCTGCATTGGCGGATAACGATCGTGAAGCGACCTGATCCTTTGCACCGCCTTCATGACGAGGGAGAAACATCGCACCGATCGCGCCACAAAGTGCCCATGCGCCGAAACAGACAAAGCCGCCGATCGGCCCCCCTGCCTCGTAGGCGACACCGACCAGCACCGGGCCGAAAAACCCGCCCGCCCGCGCTGACGCCGTCATGCGCCCGGCATACACCGCGTTTCCCTTCATCAGGGTGCCAACGGCGCTCTGGACACCGATCCAGTTCGTCGTCTCGCAAAAGCCGATGATGATCTGAAACAGGATCGTCGCCCAGATAAACGGGAAGAATGGCACCATCGCGGTCGAAAATGCACCGAGCACGCCCAGCACCATGATTACCCGGCGTGGACCGAACCGGTCCAGCAACGCGCCGCCATGGATCGACATGGTAACCGGCAGCAGCTGGCGGCTAGCAATGATGATACCGACCATCAACAGCGAGGCATCCAGCTCGATCGCGGCCCAGAGCGGCACGATAACGTGGCTTATCGGAAACAGATTTCCGGTGAAGAACGCGGTCCCGTAGATCGGCCCTTGCAGGCGCCAGGAATAGGCTTCCCGTTCAGCAGCCTTGCTCATAGCGGCTGGCTCCGCATATCCAAGAAATTAGGCACCGGGCACAACAAATCATTCATGTTCTATTGTTTATCCGATAAACCTAGGAATCACACATTCCCAACCAGGAAGCTTTCCGATGACCGACGCCGCCAAAGCGCAAGTTCTCTCGCATATCACCGTACTCGACCTTACCCGCGCACGGTCAGGCCCGACCGCGGTTCGTCAATTGGCAGACTGGGGAGCCGATGTCGTCAAGATCGAAACCCCCGGAGCACCGGGCAGCGCCGATCTGGGACGCCGCAGCGGCGCAGATTTTCAGAACCTGCATCGAAATAAAAAATCGATGACGCTGGATCTGAAATCTGAGGAAGGGCGTGCAATTTTTTACAAGATGGCGGCAAAAGCCGACGTCGTCGTCGAGAACATGCGCCCCGGCGTAAAACACCGCCTCGGCGTCGATTACGAAACGCTCAAAGCCATCAACCCCCGCATCATTCTCGGCAGCATTTCAGGCTTCGGTCAGGACGGTCCCTATGCCGAACGCCCCTGTCTCGACCAGATCGCGCAGGGAATGGGCGGCCACATGATGGTCACCGGCGAGCCGGGGTCCGGGCCGATGCGGTCCGGTGCCGCCCTCAGCGACATGACGGCAGGCATCCTGTGCGCCAATGGTATTTCACTTGCATTGCTGGAACGCGAACGGTCCGGCGAAGGCCAGTGGGTCCAGACGTCTTTGGTTGAAGCGATGATCTTCCTGCTGGATTTCCAGGCGGCAAGCTGGACAGTAGAAAAGAGAGTACCGCCACAGGCTGGCAACCATCACCCGTCTATCACGCCGATGGGCGCGTTCCGTACCCGCGACAGCTTCATCAACATCGCACCGATGCCCGAAATGTGGGCACGGTTCTGCGAAACCACCGGGCTGGATGCGCTGGCCGACGATCCGCGCTTCGCCACTTTTGACGACCGCTACGAAAACCGACCGGAACTGATCACCGAGATCGAAAAAGTAACGGTCACACAGACCAGCGCTTACTGGATCGAACTTCTGAATGGCGCCCGTATTCCGTGTGGACCGATCTACACGCTGGATGAAGTTTTCGCCGACCCTCAGGTCATTCACACAGGCATAGCGAAAAAAGTATCATCGGAGTCATTGGGAGATTTCGAGATCATCGCTCAACCGGTGCACCTGACCCGCACACCCAACCGCCACGATGTCGACGACGTCACGGCAGCGCCGGAATATGGCGAACACACGGTCGATATGCTGCAACGATACGGCTATTCCGACGAAGAGATCGCAAAATTCACAAAAGACGGGGTGGTCTGACGGAGGCTGGTACTAACTGTCGTTCAGACAACGGTACGATGTGCCGGAAATGTCAGAACGATGGTTAAACCGGTGCGCTGATCGTCATCGAATTCGATACTGCCGCCATGAACTTCCATCAGCTTGCGGCTGATAGGCAACCCAAGGCCTATACCCTGGGCGAAATCCATGCCGGCGGGATCAAATTTCTCGAACAGGTCGAATGCCCGCGCCCGGACCTCGTTTTGCATGCCGGGACCGCTATCCGAGACCCGAACCACGAGGTTGCGATGCTCGTTAACCTCTGCGCCTATCTCAACCGTCTGCCCCTCCGGCGAGAACGTAATCGCGTTGTCGATCACATGCGCCAATACCTGCAATACGTATCGCGGATCGCAACGCAGTTTCGGCAGTTGATCCATGGGCGAGACCATAACCCGCTCATCCGCGGTCGGAAGAAGGCCGATAGCCCTGCCAACCAGGTCCGGTACCGGCGCCACATCATCTTCCAACCCGAGCTCACCGCGTTCGAGCCGCGTCCAGTCCAGCATCCCGTCAATCAGATCCAGCAGGTGATCACCCGCCTGTCCGATATCCTGAGCATACTCCCTGTATTTCTCCGCGACGTCGTTGTCAGAGGCTGTCGAAATCAGCGCGCTGAATCCGAGAACCGCGTTGAGAGGTGTGCGTAATTCGTGACTGAGCATCTGCAGAAACTGTTGCTTCGCCGATTGAGCGTTCAGCAACTCGTCGCTGATATCCGTCTTCTCGTTGACGAATTCCTGACGGTACTCGATTTCGCGGACGACCAGTTCTGCGAGGCTTTTCAGGATATCACCTTCCCGCTCGGACAGCCCGTCAGGCCGCGATCGTGTATCCATCACGCAAAGCGTTCCGAGCCGAAGGCCTGATTCCAGCGCAAGGGGCATGCCTGCATAAAAACGGATCGCCGCCGGGCCGGTGACCGCCTCGTCCTCCGCGAACCGCACGTCCATGGTGGCATCGGGCACCACCATGATCTCATCGTTCATAATCGTATGCGCGCAGAAGCCGACTTCGCGGGGAATTTCTTCTATGGGAAACCCGACCTGTGACTTGAACCAGTTCCGGTCCCTGTCCACAAAGGTAACCAGTGCAATCGGGACATCAAACGTCATCGCCGTCAGCGCGGTCAACCGGTCGAAGGCCTCTTCAGGCAGGGTGTCGAGAATTTCGAACCTGTACAGTTCTGCAAGTCGCGCCGTGTCGTTGACAGGAATCGGCGGACGGCACTGCCGTGAAGAAGATAAAGTGCTCATAACATCCTCAAACCGGCCATACCCTGAATGCCGTCGCCCCAGGTAGCATCGAAAAACCCGGGTAGCGGATGATAAGAATAGTGTTCGGATAATATTCCGAACACTATTCTGGAAATGATCAAGACAACCTACCCAGCCGTCGCCTGCGCAGGCTGGACATAACAAAACCCTGCGCAGCTCACATTCACGTGAGTACTTCAGTTGTACTACGGACCAAATGATTCGATGGCAAGCGCAATCGCCCCCTCAGCCGATATCGACAGGCGCCCCTTCCGCCTGGACAAGCGACATGTTGGCCGGGTCATCAGCCCGGAGCGTCCAGCGATACCGCGTCGCATAGCGCTGAACATCTTTCACCTTCCACGCATCACGTATACCGCTTTCCGGTATATCAGTATGGGCCAGGATGTCCGCGGCGGTGAGCGTCGTTTCAGGAGGATGACGCAACAGCCAGCAAAGAGCTTCCCAGCCCGATTTACCGTCGCGCAGGCTGGGTTCCGGCTCGACAAACCCGGGCCCTTCCGGTCCCCCCGACACCTCCACACCTTTCCAGAAAGCAACATGACCGGCGATCTGTCCTGCCTGAGGATAGGGCGCATCGTAACGCCAGCAGGCCCCCTCCAGCACCTCCCCATCAACGACAACGTCGTAATAAGCTGCAAACCCTTTCCAGTGGCAGAACGTGGTGCCGATATCGGTGTTTTCGCGCAGGTAGTCCCAGTTCACGGATGCCTTGGGAAAATAGGCATTTCCCTCGACATGACCGACCACGTCACTCTCGGCCAGCGTTACGCCGTTCCAGACAGCTTTAGGCATGATCTCCTCCTTCTTTCCTGTTTCTCCGATTTCAGGCAATCTTTCGGCTAAAGGCATCGCCGAGAAAATCGACCTTGGCAAGATCGGTTCCGGCATGGCGAACGATGTCATAGGCCGTCGTCGCATGAAAAAGCACCTGCGGGATCGTGAAATGCAGCAGCAGGTCCTGGCCCGCAAACGCCACCGGTCCGATACGGATCTGGATCTCGGCGCGACGGGTTTCGCTGCCGTCCATCTGTTCGGGCTTCACCCCCGCCATGAATGCCAGTGATGCAGCTATGCGCGCCTTCATGCCAGCCATGTCCGTGTCGGTAGGACCAAGGTCGGGTTGGTCGATATCGGCAAAGCGCGATACCCCGACAACCGAATGGTGGCACGCCATCTGGACCTGCTCTGCCAGGGTCATCATATCCGGTGCCAGGCGCATAGAGATCAGCCCGGCGACATCCCATTCCTTATCGGCGTAATGGGCGCCCCCCTTATCGAGGATGGTCGAGATACCAGAAAGCGTCTGCGTGAAAAGCGGTACCGAGGCCTGGTACATGGTAAGCGGCATGAGGTTGCACCCTGTGGAAATGGTTAATGCGCCGTATTCAGCTCACCGGCGATTTATCTAAGCTTAATCATAATCGGACAGATTAGAACCTGCATCCTGAATAAGGATACGCATTCCGATTTGATAACCGTCATGAAAGGGTCATCCGATGAAAGGAATTGTCTTCACAGAGTTCCTCGAAATGGTAGAGGACAAGTTCTCCGCTGACACTGTCGACACGATAATCGAAGAAGCGGACCCGCCCAGTGGGGGTGCTTATACAGCCGTCGGCACATATGATTTCGCCGAAATGGCCAGCCTCGTGACCGAACTAAGCCGGACCACGGGCGTCGGTCTGCCGGAACTGCTCAAGACTTTCGGGTACCATATGGCCGGTCGGTTCGAAGCGATGTATCCGGATTACTTCGCAGAATACACGTCTGTCTTTGACTTCCTGCCGACTGTTGAAGACCGCATCCACATCGATGTCCGAAAACTCTATCCCGACGCAGAATTGCCGACGATGATTTGCGAAATGAAAGAGAACGGTGACTTCACCCTGAACTATCAATCGAGCCGCCCGCTTGCCGATTTCGCCGAGGGCCTGATATCGGGCTGCGCCGATTATTATAAAGAGCAAGTGACAATCTCTAAAATCGACCGGTCGCAAGACGGTGCCACTGACGTCGAGTTCACATTGAGAAAAACGTGACCGCTTCGAGCGACCAGGAAAAGTTCGAAAAACGCCTCGATCGCGAACGTCGGGCGCGCAAGGCTGCCGAAAAACTGCTCGAAGAGAAAAGCGCCGAGTTGTTTCTTGCCAACGAGCATCAGCGAAAATCCGCCGAACGACTGCAGAACATCATGGACACCGTACCGGACGCCATCCTGACGGTAAGCGACGGCGTCGTGCGGTCGTGGAACGGGAGTGCACTCCTGATGTTCGGTTTCAGCGAAGAAAACTTCGGGAATGTTCCCCTGCCGCAAATCCTCCACCAGGACTCGCAGGCCGATGACGCCGGGGATATAGAGCCGGGCAATATCAGGCAGGCCTGCCGGGCGGATGGAACATGCTTTCCCGCGGAAGTCTCGATCACAAAAGGCGTAATAGACGAAGAGGATCTCGAGATTCTGGTTGTCCGTGATCTTACCGCGCGGGTCGCCCGGGAAGAAAAAACCCGGGAACTTCAGGAACAGCTTGATCAGTCGCAAAAATTCGAAGCGATCGGGACCCTCGCCAGCGGGATTGCGCATGAAATAAACACGCCCATCCAGTACGTATCAGACAACCTCCGGTTTCTGTCGGATTCATGTGATGATTTCACGGCGATCCTCGCGGAGTACCTGAAATTCCTGGAAGCAAACGACGAAAACGAAACGATAAAGGAGCAGATCGGCAAGCTCCGGGCGATGGCGATGGACAAAGACCTGCCGTTCCTTCTGGAAGAATTCCCGAAAGCGACACAGGAATCACTTTCCGGCGCGGAACAGGTGTCCAGGATCGTTCAGGCAGCCAAGGAATTTTCGCATCCCGGCGCCGGGCAGCGCCAGATGGTCAACCTGAACAAGGTCGTTGAAAACGCGACGACACTCAGCCGCAACGAATGGAAAGAACACGCGGAAGTCACCCTGTCGCTGGACGACACACTGCCGGAAGTCTCCTGCCTGGCGGCCGAGGTGAACCAGGTGATCCTGAACATAATCATCAATGCAGCCCATGCACTGGAATCAAAAGTCGGCGACGGCCGCATCGAAATTGTCACGACGGGCGACGATGACTACAACGAAATCCGCATATTGGATAACGGTTGCGGCATTCCTGAAAACATTCGCGAAAAGATTTTCATGCCGTTTTTCACCACCAAGGGTGTCGGCAAGGGCACCGGTCAGGGCCTCGCAATCGCCTTCGACACCGTGGTGAACAAACATGGCGGCTCGCTGAAACTGGAAAGCGAAGAAGACGTCGGTACGACATTTATTATCCGCTTTCCCATCACGGCACCTGAACCGGAAGAAGTCCCGGGAAAAGTCCCGGAAGCGGTCGCAGAACAACTGTAACACCCGCATCCCGCCGATCTGACTCTGCCCGCAAAGCATGAGCTGCCACTCGCGCTTTGGGTGTGCCCGGGCCCGACCTGCAAACGCAATACAATATCGCCGAATTAGCGCCCTGCCCGTCG
>CAJQLI010000146.1 GCA_905479125.1 uncultured Alphaproteobacteria bacterium
ACATGGGACAGGTCCGAGTCCGAATCTTTGCGGGCGAACACTTCGTAGTATTTCGGCTGCTTGCCGCCGCGTTCCCGCTTCTGGTCGATCTTTTTCTTGCCTTTGACCTTCGTTGCCATCCTCAATTCCTTTCCATCAAACCTGAATGCCGTTGGCGCGCATCATTTCCTGAACATCAGGATCGATCATGTCGCGCGACCATGGCAGGTGCCATCCTTCTTCGACAACAACACTTTTAACGCCGGGCACTGACAGCACTGCTTCACGAACGTTTTCGCGAAGCATGCCGACACCCGGGCATCCCATACAGGGGATGCACACCTGAACCTTCACGTCGCCGTCGGCGTCGATTTCTATGTCGCGCAACATTCCCATCCGCCGGAGGCTGACAGGCACGTGCGGATCGTGCACGGCCTCCAGTGCTTCGACGATGTCTTTTTTGGACGGCAGGGAAATTGTTTCGGTCATTTCAATCTTCGATAGGGTTCAGGAATGCGGCCAGCGAGCTACCAGAGCTCTTTGCCCCAGACTTCCGACATAACGCGTGCGATCGACGGCACCTTGTGCTTGGAGCCCTTCTTCCAGACTTTCAGCTGTTCTTCCCAGGTGATCTGCCGGTCGTAGTCCCATTGGCGCTTCTCTTCGTCGAGATAGATCGGCGCTTCGTAGTCGAGAACGAATTTTCCCTGCTCTTCGTCGAAATGCGCCGGCACCTTGATGCCGACATCTTCGGAATACGGCACGATCCGCGACAGCCATTTCTGGCGCATTTCATCATTGGAAGCGCCACGGATGCGATAGGCAAGCTGATCGGTACGCGTTTTCAGATTGTCGGGCATGCCGAACCAGGCGGCGCAGAGCGGGAAATAGAAATCGACCATTTCCTGAACGCGTTTACGGCTGCTCTCCGACTGATTCCAGAAAAAACGTGTCCAGCGTTCGCCGTGGGCGACATGGAATGTTTCTTCGTAGTTCACCTTGCGCAGCGACCGGGCGAAAGGTGCGTAGGAGCAGTTTTCTTCCAGGTCGACCGTCGTGATATAGCCGGCGCGGTCGCCGTAGCACATGGAGACGACGGATTCGATGTAGTCTTCGTGCGGAAATTCAAGCATCTGGAATGTCCGCCATTCTTCCGGGTCGCGATCGAACAGGAAGCTGTGCGTGTCATATCCGAAATCCTCGAGGATACGGTACATCATCTGGGCGTGGCCGAGTTCGTCCTGGCATGCCGCGGCGATAGCGATCTTGTCTTCAAGCGTCGGTGACGTTTTGATCGCCGGTGAATAGGTCGGCAGCGTGACCACTTCGAGGTCGGCCGCGATGTGGACCGTGTTTACCAGCACGTTGCGGTAGCGTTCCGTCATTTCTTCGACGTCTTCGAGCTGGTACCCGGTGGCCACCTTTTCCTGAAGGGCGCGCTCGCGCGGATCTTCCTGGATATCCTTGATCGCAGTTGCCATGTTTCGATGCCTTTCGTTCAGTTATCCGTCGTTACGGTTTAGTTAGGTCGGTCGGTGCAGAAAAACACCGTTTCATACTTCAAAATACCAAGCAAATTTTAAGTGCGCGCGGCAACGCCGTCGAACACGAAGTCCCGGAATGCCCGGGCAAAATCATGTCCCTTCAAATCGCCGCCCCGCATGTACCATTCTACATAACAGCCTTTATTGGTTGCCATGATGACGCTTGCCAGCTCGTCCGGTCCGATGCCGTTACGGAAAGCACCGCTTTCCTGGCCGACCTTGACGGTTTCGCGCAGGGCGTTTTCCATCCGTGCCATCAGATCGGTCAGCCGCGTTTCGATCTCGTCGCCGGATCCGTTGAACTCGGCGCTCATCAGGATTGCGAGCAGCATGTATTCTGTTTTCTCGGCGCCGATGACGGATTGCGATCGCACGAAAGCGTTCAGGCGGTCGACGGGATCTTTCCCCGCTGCTTCCATTGCTGCAATCGTGGGTTCGACCGTCAGTTCTTCGGTGCGGTCGAGCAAGGCTTTGAGGACATTGGCTTTGCTTTTGAAATAAAAATAGACCGCGCCCTTTGTGAGGTCCGCTGACTGAGCGATCTCCTCGACTGTCGTGGCGTGATATCCCTGCGTGATAAACAGGGTGAGCGCCTTAGTCAGCAAGGCCTCTATGCTTGCTGCGCGCTGTTCCCGTTTTGTCGTAGGACGATCCCGGCCGATATTTTCGGTAGCCTGATCCAACGAGCTTTGCAGATGCGTGTCCATAGGACCCCGATTATTACATACTGATCGGACAGTATCTTGTTATGGGGGGGATTTCAATGACGGATAAGGATTAGCGGCATGCATTTCTGCATATCGGTGTCTGTTGGGCCGGCCGGCACGCAAGCGCCACTCCTTTAAATAACGGGCGGCATGCCTTACATTGAGAACATGGAAGACGAAACCAGCAAGACAGGGACGCAGGGCCCGACCAGGATCAAGCCTGAATTTGTACTGATTGGCGTGCTTTTGCTGATCGGTGCGGTTGCCGTTCCCGCTATGGCCGATGTCTATCT
>CAJQLI010000147.1 GCA_905479125.1 uncultured Alphaproteobacteria bacterium
GTCATGTCATCCCTGATTTCATGCAAATCACGAAAACTCGTACTCGCATGGCTAAAGATGATTGTCAAACAAACAATATATACAATATTTATTGTATATATTGTTTGTATATCGCGATTGTATAACGTGGTGTTTCGTTTTTATCAGGGGAAAAGGTAATAACACTCAGAAAACTAAGCTACAACCTGAGTAATATCGTATGTTCCGAGTGCTTTCATGTTTGTTCAAGCGCATGCAATTTGCAGTTTGCAACTGTCACGTGATCAGCTGCGGCCGGTTGTCAAATGCCTGACGCCAAACCTAGTGTCGCGCTGGTCTGTGGGCGCGAGATATGGTAAGCACCGACTGGGTCCATCTGATTTCAAAGTCTTATGTCGAACGAATTAATCGGTATTGCTGCAGACCATGGCGGTTTTGCATTGAAACACGCTATCGTCGAAGAGGTAAAAGCGCTGGGTTTCGATGTGCTTGATCTCGGAACGCATGACGAAGAATCTGTGGATTACCCTGATATGGCCGAGAATTTGATTGCCGCCTTTAAAGAGGGGCGCGTCAGTCGGGGGCTGCTGATTTGTGGCACCGGTATCGGGATTTCGATTGCGGCAAACCGTCATCCCGGTATTCGCGCGGCCTTATGTTATGACATAGATACCGCAGCGCTTGCGCGGCAACACAACGACGCCAACGTTATGTGTCTTGGCGGCAGGAAGACCGGTCCGGATCTGGCGATCAAGATGGTGAAGGTTTTTCTTGAAACGGCGTTCGAAGGCGGGCGGCATGCACGCCGCGTCGGAAAACTGGGCTGATATTCAGACACGCGTTACGGCAGGTGTCCGGCGCGCGTAAACAGGAGCGATAGCGACAAAATGTCTACGGAAAATGCAGCAAAAATGTCTCACAGCGGGTTCTTCAGTGCTTCCCTGGGTGAGTCTGACCCGGAACTGAACAAGGCGGTCCGAGGAGAGCTTTCCCGCCAGCAGGATCAGATCGAGCTGATTGCCTCGGAAAATATCGTTTCCAAGGCGGTGCTCGAAGCATCGGGTTCTGTGCTGACCAACAAATATGCCGAAGGCTATCCGGGGCGCCGATATTACGGTGGCTGTGAATTCGTGGATGTTGCGGAAGAACTGGCAATTGATCGCGCAAAACAGCTCTTCGGATGTGGATTTGCGAACGTTCAACCCCATTCGGGTGCGCAGGCGAACGGGGCGGTGTATTTTGCGCTGCTGCAGCCCGGTGATACGATTCTCGGTATGTCGCTGGCCGCAGGCGGGCATCTGACCCATGGCGCTGCACCGAACATGTCGGGCAAATGGCTGAATGCCGTTCAGTATG
Source organism: uncultured Alphaproteobacteria bacterium (assembly GCA_905479125.1). Taxonomy (GTDB): domain Bacteria; phylum Pseudomonadota; class Alphaproteobacteria; order MPNO01; family UBA830; genus CAXBCP01. Next base: position 1,336 of record CAJQLI010000147.1, read on the forward strand.
GCGTCCGCAAGGAAGACGCGCTGGTCGATTTCGACGAGGTCGAACGTCTGGCAGCCGAACACAAGCCGAAGATTATCGTGGCAGGCGGATCGGCGTATCCCCGGAGGATTGATTTCGAGCGGTTCCGCGCCATCGCGGATTCCGTCGGCGCGCTGCTGATGGTTGATATGGCGCATTTTGCCGGTCTCGTTGCCGGGGGGGTACATCCCAGCCCGTTTCCGCACGCGCATATCGCGACAACGACGACCCATAAAACATTGCGTGGTCCGCGCGGCGGCATGATCCTGACCAATGACGAGACAATCGCGAAGAAAGTGAACTCGGCGATTTTCCCCGGCACGCAGGGCGGGCCTCTGATGCATGTCATCGCGGCCAAGGCGGCGGCGTTCGGCGAAGCGCTCCGCCCCGAATTCAAGGGCTATTCCGCGGCGGTTGTGGAGAATGCAAGAGCGCTTGCCGCGACCCTCGTCAAGGGCGGGCTGGACATCGTTTCCGGCGGCACGGACACCCATCTGTTGCTGGTGGACCTTCGGCCGAAGGGGCTGACCGGGAAGGTCGCCGAGGCCAGCCTGGAGGCAGCGGGGATGACGTGCAACAAGAACGGCATCCCGTTCGATCCGGAGAAACCGACGATTACGTCCGGGGTGCGGCTCGGTTCGCCCGCAGCGACGACCAGAGGGTTCGGCGTTGCCGAGTTCCAGCAGGTTGGCGAAATGATCGTCGAGGTGCTGGATGGTCTGGCATCGGGGTCGAATGATAATTCTGCAGTAGAAGCAGTTGTCCGGAAACGCGTTGGCGAATTATGCGCGCGTTTTCCGATCTATCCGGGCTACTGACCGGGCGGGGAGAGAAGACTTATGAAGTGTCCATTTTGCGGATCCGACGATACCCAGGTGAAGGATTCCCGACCGACCGAGGATAACACGGCGATCCGTCGCCGCCGGTCGTGTACGTCCTGCGGCGCCCGTTTCACAACGTTTGAACGCGTCCAGCTTCGGGAACTCACGGTGTTGAAGTCCGGTGGCAGGAGAGAGCCGCTTGATCGAGACAAGCTGTCCAGGTCGATGAGTATCGCCCTTCGCAAGCGGTCAGTGGAACCCGAGCGGGTGGAACGTGCCATTACCGGTATTATTCGCCGGATCGAAAGTTCCGGTCAGACAGAGGTAAACTCTGACCAGGTCGGTGAGCTGGTGATGGATGCGCTGTCACAGCTCGATCAGGTTGCTTATATCCGTTACGCGTCCGTCTATCGAAACTTCCGCGAAGCGCAGGATTTCGAGAACTTTGTCGGAACCATGAACTCAGATGACGAGGACGAGGTTGAATGACGACGATTTCATGGGGATCGCGATCGGGCTTGCCCGACGCGGTCACGGGAACGTCTCGCCAAATCCGTCGGTCGGCTGCCTGATTGTTAAAGACGGTCTGATCGTCGGCAGGGGCTGGACCCGGCCGGGCGGCAGGCCTCATGCGGAAACAGAGGCCCTGGGCCGCGCAGGCGGTGCTGCCAGGGGGGCGACCGCGTACGTTACCCTGGAACCTTGCGCCCATTACGGCCAGACACCGCCCTGCGCCCAGGCGCTTATCGACGCGGGCATAACGCGTGTGGTTATCGGCACTGGCGACCCCGACCCACGGGTACAGGGGGGCGGGATATCGATGCTGCGGGATGCCGGAATTGCGGTGACGGAAGACGTCAGATCGGACGAGGCCCGTGATGCCGCTCTCGGTTTCCTGATGCGTATCGAGAAAAACCGGCCGCTCGTTACTGTAAAGCTTGCCACGACGCTGGACGGCCGCATTGCCACCACCAGTGGCGACAGCCAATGGATTACAGGCCCGGTTTCACGGGCAATGGGGCACGGGATGCGTGCCCGGAACGATGCGATCCTGGTCGGTGCCAGAACAGCACTGCTCGACAACCCTTCACTGACCTGCCGGCTTCCCGGGCTGGAGGCGGCGTCACCTATACGTGTCGTCGTCGACGCCCGCCTGTCATTGCCACTGACTCACTCTCTTGTCGAGACGGCGGGGGAGACGCCGACCTGGATCATTACGCGCGCCGACGGAGATACTGCCCGGCGCGAGGCATACCGACAGGCAGGGGTTCATCTGATTGACGTTGCAGTAGATGAGGATGGCAAGATCAACCTGATTGAGGCGCTGGCTGCTTTGGCTGCGGTTGGTGTTACACGGCTGATGGTCGAGGGTGGGGGGCGCATTATAGCCGGCCTTCTCGCCGCCGGTCTTGCGGACAGGCTGGTCTGGTTCCGGGCGTCGAAACTGATCGGCGGTGACGGTGTACCTGCGATTGCCGGATTCGGTGTCCAGACGCTTGACGCCGCCGCTAACTTCGTCAAAGTTTCGACGCGCGCGGCAGGTGCGGATATCGTCGAAACCTATGCGCGAGATCACTGAAGGAAAGTCATGTTCACAGGCATTGTCACCGACCTCGGAAAAATCCGGGCGATTGAGAAACGAGGCGATACAAGGATCGAGATCGAAACATCCTATGATACGGACGATATCGATATCGGTGCATCCATTGCCTGTTCCGGTCCCTGTCTCACCGTGATCGAAAAAGGCCCGGGCTGGTTTGCGATCGAGGCGTCAGCGGAAACACTCGATAAAACCGCGCTCGGCGACTGGACGGTGGGTACGACAGTGAATCTGGAACGTGCGATGCGGATCGGCGATGAGCTCGGGGGGCATATTGTTTCAGGACATGTTGATGCCGTTGCGCGGATTGTGGACATGCAGCCCGAGGGCGACAGCGTCCGGTTCACGTTTGAATCACCGGGAGAATTCTCCAAATATATCGCGCCCAAGGGGTCGGTTTGCCTGGATGGTGTTTCCCTGACCGTCAACGAGGTCCAAGGCAACAATTTCGGCGTAAATATTATCAGCCATACACAGGGTGAGACGACTTTCGGGAGCCGCAAGGTCGGCGACAGGATCAACATGGAAATAGATACGATTGCGCGCTACGTTGCGCGTATACTCGGAAAGGACTGATTTAGTGTCAGATAATAAGTTGACGGTAGTGGGTAAGGAAGCGGTGGCAGAAGCCGCCCAGGAAGATCTGTCCGAGTTTTTATCGCCGATATCGGAAGTCATCGAAGATATCCGTAACGGCAAAATGGTCGTTGTTGTCGACGATGAAGACCGTGAAAACGAGGGTGATCTTATTGTCGCGGGCCAGATGGCCACACCGGATGCGATCAATTTCATGGCCAAATACGGTCGTGGTCTGATCTGTCTTGCCATGACGGGAGACCGTGTCGATCATCTTGGTCTTTCCCTGATGTCCAGTGATAACCGGTCCCAGTTCGAGACCGCTTTCACCACGTCGATCGAGGCACGCGACGGGGTTACCACGGGGATTTCTGCGTCCGACCGTGCGCGCACCATTGCTGTGGCGATCGACCCGGCGAATGGCCGGGACGAGATCGTTACGCCGGGGCATGTTTTTCCGCTCCGCGCACAGGATGGCGGAACGCTGGTGCGGACCGGTCATACAGAAGCCGCCGTGGACCTTGCCAGGCTTGCCGGGTTGAATCCGTCAGGCGTTATCTGCGAGATCATGAATGAAGACGGCACGATGGCGCGCCTTCCGGATCTTGTTAAATTTGCACAGTTCCATGGTCTGAAGCTCGCAACGATCGCGGACCTGATTGCGTATCGACTGCGCAACGATTCAATCGTCGAGCGTTCCATGACAACCCGCATCACTCGGGACCGTGGCGGCGACTTCAAGCTGATCGTTTATCGCAACCGCGTTTCGGATGCCGAGCATCTCGCGCTTGTCAAAGGCGACATCTCCGGTGATGAGCCGGTGCAGGTGCGTATGCATGCCGTCAATATTCTGGATGACATGATCCACGATACGACCAATAGCCGGGAGTCAGAACTCGAAGGCGCATTGCAGGCAATCGGAGAAGAGGGCCGTGGCGTGATGGTCATTATTCGCGAGCCCTGGGCCGAGAAACTGTCCAATCAGGTGCGCGCTCGACATCAGGCACCAGCGGATCCGGCGGCGGCTTCGTCCGAAGTCGCCATGAGTTCGGATGACGGACGGGAAACCGCTTCGCCGGCGTTGCGCGATTTCGGTGTCGGTGCCCAGATACTGGCCGATCTCGGCCTGAAAGAGATAGTCCTGCTGACGAACCGTGCACGCGCAATCAAGGGTATTGAAGGTTTCGGCCTGACAGTCGTTGGACGGAAGCCTATCGAAAAGGTCGAGGTATAACAGGTCATGACTGACACACCGCATATCATGATCGTCGAATCTCCGTACTATAAGGAGATTGCGGACCGCATGATCGAGAGCGTTCTCATTGAGCTCAAGGAAGTCGGCGCCACCTATGAGCGTTTCGAGGTTCCGGGCACATTCGAACTTCCCGGCGCTATTCGCATGGCTATAGAATCCTACAAGTACCCATCCGAGCGGAAACGTTTCGATGGCTACATCGCGCTTGGCTGCGTGATCCGCGGAGAAACTTCGCATTACGATTACGTCTGCAATGAAAGCGCGCGAGGATTGAACGACCTCGTGCTGAAATACGGGATCGCGCTTGGTTACGGTGTTCTGACCACAGAAAACGGAGATCAGGCACTAGCTCGTGCCAGCCGCGATAACCATGACCGCGGCGGCGCTGCCGCCCGGGCCTGTCTCGCGATGATTGATCTCAAGCGCAAATTCAATCTGTATCCACGATGACTGAACCCGCCGCACGGGCGCCGAGGAAGTCCAATGGCGGTGGAACGGCACGGCGAAGTGCCGCCCGGCTCGCAGCCGTCCAGGCGCTTTACCAAATAGATCATTCGGGTGAGCCGGGCGATCAGGTGCTGGAAGAATTTCTGCGGTTCCGGCTTGGTGAGAGTTTCGATACCGAACAGGATGTCGCACCCCATAAGAATCTGTTTTCCGAGATCGTCCAGGGCGTCGGTGCGCATGGGCCTGACATAGATGCGGCCATCGCGGCGGCGTTGTCCAACAAATGGACGTTCGAGAGGGTTGAAATTATCCTGCGCGCCATTTTGCGCGCCGGTGTTTATGAACTTCAGTCCCGCAAGGATACGCCCGCCCGGGTGGTAATCACCGAGTATGTCGATATCGCGCATGCTTTCTATGATGGCCAGGAACCGGGCATGGTGAATGGCATGCTCGACCGAATTTCGCGTAGCCTGAGGCCCGATGAATTCAGTGACGCGAAGCCGGTTGCAGCTGCGTCTGAAAGTAGCGAGCCGGCAGAAGGCGAACCGCAAGACCCTGAATCAGGCGAGACGGCGGGTGACGTCTGATCCCGCACAGCGGGGCGAGTTCGATCTGATCGCGAAATTATTCGCGCCGTTGACCGGTGGCGATGATCGCGCCCTTGGCCTGTTGGATGATGCTGCGGTCATTCCTCAAAAAGCCGGCATTGACACAGTCGTTTCCACCGACACACTCGTCGCCGGCGTCCATTTTCTGATGATTGAATCTGCAGACGTTATCGCCCGCAGACTGTTGCGGGTGAACCTGTCGGATATTGCGGCAATGGGGGCAACACCCTCAGCCTATTTCCTCAACCTGTCTCTACCGTCGGATATCGGCAATGACTGGCTGGTGAAATTTGCATCCGGCCTGGCGGCCGATCAGCAGAAATTCAGTTTGAACCTGCTTGGCGGAGATACAACGCGAACGCCCGGCCCGCTGGCGCTCTCCGTTACCATTTTCGGCGAGGCGCCAGCCGGCCATGCGGTCCGCCGAAGCACCGCACAGGTGGGTGATCGGATATTTGTATCGGGCACAATCGGCGATGCCGGGCTGGGACTGGCGCGGTTACAGGACGGGGCAGGAGACGCAGACCATCTTGTGCAACGCTACCAGCTGCCGGATCCGCGTGTTTCGCTTGGCAGCGCGCTCCGAGGGACTGCGACCGCAATGGCCGATGTATCGGATGGCCTGCTCGCTGATCTCGGGCATATCTGTGAAGCGTCGTCCTTGGGGGCAATAGTCGAAGCGTCCGCTGTGCCGGTATCGGATGCGGCCCGCTTGGCAATCGGTCCCGAAGACACCGATGTCCTTGGGTTGCTGACGTCGGGTGATGATTACGAACTGGTTTTTACAGTCCCTCCAGGCAGAATCGACCACGTCCATAAAGCGTCGGTGCAGGCAGGGACGCCTGTCACAGAGATTGGCCGGATGGAAGGTGTGCCGGGCGAAGTAACGGTAAAGGGCAGTGACGGTGGCGATATTACGCCGGAAAAGACCGGTTATCGGCACTTCTGAAGCAGATTAACCGTCTGTTTCCGTTCCCCGGCGATAGTAGTCGGCAGGAATTTGGAGCGGATGCAATGTTCAGGTCGGTCGGAAAGATTATTTGTGCAATGGCCGTGTGTGTGGCTTTCGCCATGTCCGGCAGCCCGGTGCATGCCGCGGCGAAGGGCGGTAAAGCGCGCCTGTCTGCGAATTTGTTCGTTTCCATGCAGCCGTTCAATATTCCAATGATGCCGATTGGAGACGAAAAGCGGCAGTTTACGCTCGTCGTCGCGCTGGAACTTGCCGATAGCGACGAGCGGGATTATGTCCGCAGCCGCCTGCCTGTCATCCGCAGCAAAACCTATGATCTTCTGTTCCGGCTTATCGCCTATCGTATGCAGGAGCCGTTGATTCCGAGTACCGCGCTTATCAAAGCGAAGATCATGGATATAACGACCCACGCGGTCGGGGAGGACAAGGTGGCGTCTATCATCGTGCAGCAGGTCTATCACGGCCGGACACCCTAAATCGCGACCCAGCTCTGCAAATTTTGAATTTGTGTGAACAGGTATCTCGCGTAAGTTCCGCTTCATGACCACATCATCCGTCCGCAGGAACGTATTCCTGCTTGCCTCCTGTCAGGCCCTGTTCATGACGACGTCGTCGGCGATCATCTCCACCGCACCGATCGTGGGGGGAGTACTGCTCTCCGAAGAAAGCAGGGCATTGGCGACCTTGCCTCTCGCGCTGCAGTTCGTGGCTATGGCGATTACGACAATTCCTGCATCTCTCTATATGGGGCGGTTCGGGCGCAAGGTGGGTTTTATTACCGGTGCGATGATCGGTGTCTGTGGCGGCGTACTTGGCGCTTACGCCATCACTCAGGGCGATTTTGTCCTGTTCTGTATCGCTTCACTGTTCACCGGAAGCTTTAACGGGTTTTGTCATTATTTCCGTTTCGCCGCCGCGGACGTCTCCACGGATGCGTTCCGCAGCAAGGCGATTTCCTACGTGCTGGCGGGCAGCGTATTTGCGGCATTGCTTGGACCGACGCTTGCACGCAACACCTATGACGTTCTCCCGGTCAGCTATGCCGGCGTCTATCTGGCATTGATTGCCGTTTACCTGATGGTCGCCGTAATTGTCAGCTTCGTCGATATACCGCGCCCATCGGCGGAGCAACGCAAGGCGGCAGGCGGGCGTCCGCTGTCCGAGATTGCGCGGCAGCCCAAGTTCATCATTGCGGTCTGTGCGGCCACCTTCGGCTATCTTGTCATGTCGTTTCTGATGACGGTGACCCCGATTGCAATGGGGGTCTGCGGTTTCACGTTCTCGGATTCATCTTATGTTATCCAGGCACATGTTCTCGGCATGTACGCGCCGGCATTTATTACCGGTCACCTGATTAACCGGTATGGCGTTAATAATATCCTGATCGTCGGGTCCATCCTGTGTGGAGCAAGTATCGTCATTCATCTGTCCGGTATCGGATTTATGAACTTCCTGTCGGGGCTGGTCCTTATTGGGGTCGGCTGGAACTTCCTGTTTACCGGGGGGACGACACTGTTGACCCAGACCTACACGCCCGAAGAGAAGGCGAAGGTGCAGGGGCTGAATGATTTCTTCATCTGGGGCACGATTTCGATCGGTGCGGTCACATCGGGTGCGGTTCAGCATTCGGTGGGCTGGTCTGCGGTGAACCTGGTTATGGCGCCGCTGGTTGTGATCGTTTTTGCGACGACCCTGTGGTTGCGTTTCAGCGGCGGAAAGAAGTCGTCTGAACAATCTTCAGCCTGACGCTGGCCACTAGCTGAATTCAACGACCTGAGAGGTCCGCAGGAGCCGGAGCGAGCACGCTCATGGTATTGCCATGAATCTGTGCTTCTGTCATGTTTCACGCGTTTTTGCGGGTCCCTGCAATGGGCTGCGCACATCTACTGTTCCGGGGGTATTGTCCCGGGCAAAACAAAAATAGGGAAGTTATCAAATGTCTACAGCTTATTGGGTCGTGATCGCTTGTGGCGGTCTTGCGATCCTGTACGGCCTCTATGCCAGCCGGTCGGTTCTCAGTGCATCGGCAGGCAACGAGAAGATGCAGGAAATCGCTGGCGCTATTCAGGAAGGCGCGGCGGCATATCTTAACCGTCAGTATATGACCATCGGCGCAGTCGGCGTGGTTGTGGGCATCATCATTTATGCGCTGCTGGGCATTCTCCCTGCAGTTGGCTTTGTGATCGGCGCCGTGCTTTCAGGTGTTGCCGGGTATATCGGCATGTATATTTCTGTTCGCGCGAAAGTTCGGACTGCTGATGCGGCACGGACTGGCGGACTTCAGCCGGCACTGACCGTGGCGTTCAAGTCGGGCGCAGTGACGGGAATGCTGGTTGTCGGTCTCGGGCTGCTCGGTGTTGCAGGTTACTATCTTGCGCTCCGGGAAATGTACGATGCCAACGACGCGGCCGGCCTTCGTCATATTCTTGAAGCGCTTGTTGCGCTCGGTTTCGGCGCCTCGCTGATCTCGATCTTTGCCCGCCTGGGTGGCGGTATCTTCACCAAGGGTGCGGATGTCGGCGCTGACGTTGTCGGTAAGATTGAAGCGGGTATTCCCGAAGATGATCCCCGCAACGCTGCGGTGATTGCCGATAACGTTGGCGATAATGTTGGCGATTGCGCCGGCATGGCAGCTGACCTTTTCGAGACATATGCCGTGACCATCGTTGCGACGATGCTTGTCGGTGCAGTGTTCTTCACTGGTGCCATTCAGGAAACGATGCTGCTTCTGCCGCTGCTTATCGGTGGTGTCTGCATTATCGGCTCTGTGTTCGGAACGTTCTTCGTTCGCCTCGGCAGCAGCAACAATGTCATGGGCGCGCTTTACAAGGGCTTCATCGCATCGGCGATTGCTTCGGCATTTCTTATCGCGGGTGCGGTTTACATGCTTTTCGGCAGCTTCTCCGCCGAGATCGCCATGACCAGCGGCTCCATCCAGGCACGTGATCTGCTGTATTGCGGTATCGTTGGTCTGGTTGTTACGGGACTGATCATCTGGATCACCGAGTATTACACCGGTACCCAGTATCGTCCGGTCAAGAGCGTGGCCAAAGCGTCCGAAACAGGACATGCAACCAACGTCATCCAGGGCCTTGCGGTCTCGATGGAAGCGACGGCACTGCCGGTGATCGTGATCTCCGCCGGTATCCTGGTTGCATACTTCTCGGCCGGTCTCTACGGCATCGCCATTGCGGCGACCACGATGCTGGCACTTGCCGGAATGGTCGTGGCACTCGATGCCTACGGTCCCGTCACCGACAATGCCGGCGGCATTGCCGAAATGGCTGAACTGCCCGAGGAAGTCCGTAACTACACGGATGCGCTTGATGCAGTCGGCAATACCACGAAGGCCGTTACCAAGGGCTATGCCATCGGTTCCGCGGCGCTTGCAGCACTCGTGCTGTTTGCGGCGTTCACCGAGGACATGAAGTTCTATGTCCCTGAAGTTGCGTCCCAGGTGACGTTCAGCCTCCAGGATCCCTATGTGGTCATCGGGCTGTTCATCGGCGGCATGCTTCCTTACCTGTTCGGCTCGCTGAGCATGATGGCTGTCGGGCGTTGTGCCGCGGCGGTTGTCGTCGAGGTGCGTCGTCAGTTCAAGGAGATCCCCGGGATCATGGAAGGCACAGCGCGTCCGGAATACGGTCGTGCCGTGGACTTGCTGACCAAGGCGGCGATCCGCGAAATGATCGTCCCGTCCTTGCTGCCGGTTCTTGCCCCGATCGTGGTCTACCTCGTGATCAACTGGATCGGCGGTCAAGCGGCTGCTTTGACGACGCTGGGTGCGCTTATGCTCGGCACGATCGTGACCGGACTGTTCGTTGCCCTGTCGATGACGGCAGGCGGCGGCGCCTGGGATAATGCCAAGAAGTACATCGAAGACGGAAACCATGGTGGTAAGGGCTCAGATGCCCATGCCGCGTCCGTCACCGGTGATACGGTCGGCGATCCCTACAAGGACACGGCTGGTCCGGCCGTGAACCCGATGATCAAGATCGTCAACATCGTATCGATCCTTCTGCTGGCGGTTATCGGCGGAGCGTGATCCACGACTGAAGGGCGAAAGCCCATACGAAAAAAGCCCCGGATATTCTCTGGGGCTTTTTTTATGTCCTCTGGGCGCTGCGGCAGATCAGGGGGAACCGTCTCCTTCAGACCCGGAAAATTTGCCGACGTTTCCAAGCAATTGTTCGAGGATAGTCAGTTCCTTGCCGCGGGTAGGGGTTTTGCGATCAACGATCTGGACATCCCGTCCATCCTGTTTGTCCAGACGTTCTACCTGCTGGACGACGCCCTGTTTGTCGAAGCGGATCACGAGGACTTTGCGTTCCAGAATTTTCGGCGTCAGAAACGCCAGCTGGCTGGTCTTGGTGCCGACGTAGTACCAGGCTTCCTGATCGAAAGTCGCGACCGCGGACGGGTTGCCGAACATGGCGACAATCTGTTCCCGATTGCTATTGCCGACGCGGATGCTTTCAATCAGTTCCGGCTCAGGGATGTTGCCATGGTTGTTCAGTGTCGGCGAACATCCGGTGAGGAGGCCGGCAAAGACGATCGCGGCCACTGCGCGCTTGATACTGGAATTACCGGGTAGGGGTATATGTCTCATTTGACCATTATCGCTGTTGTCACTACCTATGTGGCGGAGCAGGGTGGAACGTGCAAGGGTCAAACTGACGTTCCCATGCTTAGGTGTCAATCGATCAAAAAGCGCAGAAAACCATGCCGTTGAGCACGTTATTCCGAAAAGCCGGGCCGCCCGAGAATATCCACGAAATCTACAGGATTATCGTCGATCAGGCGCGGCAACCCCGATTTTATACCGATTTCGGCGTCCCAGATACCGTGGATGGCCGTTTCGAGATGGTTACCCTCCATGCGTTTCTGGTTCTGCGCCGTTTGAAGGGGGCGACCGAATCGTCGACTAACGCCGCTCAGGACCTGTTCGACCTGATGTTCGAGGATATGGACGTCAGCCTGCGCGAAATGGGCGCTGGCGATATGGGGGTCGGAAAAAGGGTTAAGGCAATGGTCCAGGCCTTTTATGGCAGAATTGCTTCCTATGAGGCTGGGCTTGCCGAGGATCAGGACGCCCTGGAGGCCGCCCTTACGCGTAACGTATATGCGACGGCGGAGGCGGGGCACCCGGATGTGGCCGGGCTGGCAAGCTATGTGCGTCTCCAGACGGTGCATATGGCCAAGGTTGATCTGGCGGACCTGGAAAACGGGAAATTTGGCTTTGAGGGCGCAGAATGACTGACTCTGATACGACGCCGGAATTCAGCGTCGAGGTAAAACTCGATTCTATCAGCGACGAGCCCAAGGAATACCATCTGAAGGCCGATAATCGCCAGAAATCCGCGCTGGCGCGACGGTTTGGGTTGTTATCGATTGATTCGTTTGAGACTGACCTGGTTCTTTCATGGCTGAAGCCCGGGCGAATTTTGGCGGTAAAAGGCCGTATTTTGGCCAGGGTAACGCAGGCTTGTGTGGTTACACTGGAGCCCGTAACGGCGACCGTGGACGAAGAGGTTGAGATCATTTTTGCCCGGAATTCTGCCGATTTGGGAGACCTTCTCGACCCGAACGAGGTGGAGGCCCTGGAAGACGAAATCCTGGATATCGGCGAAGTTGCCGCCGAGGAGCTCTCTCTGGCGCTTGATCCGTATCCCCGCCACCCGGATGTGGACCCGTCTGCTCTGGAACTCGGCCCCGGCGCCGAGCTGGTGACTGAAGAAGAGGCCTCCGAGGCACAAAAAAGGGAGAATCCGTTCGGAATTCTGGCGGAATTGAAGGGAAAGTCCTGACGGACGCAAACTACATGTTGCCCCGCGGGCCAGGATAGAATATCTATCGCTCCCCAATATATATCCCCAACAATTGAGATGGCACGGTTATGGCTGTTCCAAAGAATAAAGTATCGAAATCCAAGCGTAATATGCGCCGCGCCCATGACGCTCTGACGTCAAACGCGAATGCAGAATGCGCGAATTGCGGTGAATTGAAACGCCCGCATCATATCTGTGGATCCTGCGGCTTTTATGATGGCCGCGAGGTCACGGAGACGTCCGCGGCCTGACGACCGCTATTTTCCAGGATAGGAACCGACAGTGAGCGCGTCTTATACGATCGCTCTCGATGCGATGGGCGGTGACAACGCCCCTGCAATCGTCGTCAAGGGTGCGGATCTCGCGCGCCGGAGGTTCCCTGACATCCGATTTCGGATGTTTGGTGATGAGGCCCGCATTATGCCGCTGATTGCGCGGCGTAAGCGCTTGCGTGAAATCACCGAGATCGTTCATACGGATAACGCGATAAGCAGCGACATGACCGTCTCCGTCGCCATTCGGAAGGGGCGGCAGTCAAGCATGCAACTTGCCATCGATGCGGTCCGCGACGGCGACGCGGAGGGCATCGTCTCAGCTGGCAATACCGGTGCGCTTATGGCAATGGCCAAGCTGTCCCTGCGGACGCTTCCAGGTATTCACCGCCCGGCGATCGCCGCAATATTCCCGTCCATCCGTGGTGAGAGCGTGATGCTCGACCTCGGTGCAAACGTGGAATGCAGCGCGGAGAATCTCGTTCAGTTTGCCCTCATGGGGGATGTGTTTGCACGAACTGTGCTTGGCAACGTGAACCCAACCTGCGGGCTCCTTAATGTCGGCTCCGAAGAAATGAAGGGGCATGCAGAAATTCAGCAGGCAGCGGCTTACCTTCGCCAGATGTCGGGAACGTTCAACTTCCATGGATTTGTCGAGGGTGACGATATCGCGGCCGGTACGACCGATGTTGTCGTCTCTGATGGTTTTAGCGGTAATATAGCGTTGAAAGCGACCGAGGGTACTGCCCGGCTTATCAAAGAGTTTCTCGGGGATGCCTTCCGAAGTTCTCTGTCAGCCCGACTGGGATATATTTTCGCGCGGCGCGGCCTGCGTAAGATGCGGGATCGAATCGACCCACGGCGTTACAATGGCGCGGTGTTTATTGGTTTGAATGGAATAGCTGTGAAAAGTCACGGGGGCACCGACGCTTTCGGTTTTGCGAATGCTATAGGTGTTGCAGTCGATATGGCGGCAAACGGTTTCAACCAGAAAATCATCGAAGGGCTCGAAGCATTCGATGAGTTGGACCGGGGCCCGGCGGAGGCCGCAGCGTCGTAATGGTACGCAGATCCGTTGTCGCCGGTTGCGGCTCTTACCTTCCCGAACGCAAGGTCACGAATGAGGAGTTGGCCAAGACGGTCGATACGTCTCACGACTGGATTGTTCAGCGGACAGGCATTCATTCACGTCACATCGCGGCCGATGGCGAAAAAACGTCGGATCTCGCGTTGGCAGCATCGCTGGATGCGCTTGAGGATGCCAGTATCGGTGCCGCCGACGTCGATATGATCGTCCTTGCAACCGCGACACCCGATGAGACCTTTCCGTCGACAGCCACGGCAGTACAGGCAGCCCTCGGGATGACCCGTGGTGCGGCGTTCGATGTTCAGGCCGTCTGTTCCGGCTTCGTATATGCGACCAACGTGGCGGATAACTTCATCCGGCTTGGCCAGGCAGATAACGTCCTGGTGATCGGTGCGGAGACATTTTCACGTATTCTGGACTGGGAAGACCGCACGACCTGCGTTCTTTTCGGAGACGGGGCAGGCGCCGTGGTCCTTCAGGGGCAGGATGGTGACGGCAGCAGCGATGATCGCGGTATTCTGTCGAATTGTCTGCATTCCGACGGCCAACACCACGATCTGCTTTATGTGGATGGCGGACCCTCGTCGACGCAGTCCGTCGGCTTTCTTCGGATGGAAGGCCCCGAAGTTTTCAAGCACGCCGTCAGAAATCTCGCGAGCGTATGCTCGGAGGCGCTGGATGCTGCAGGCCTCACGGCAGAGGACATAAACTGGTTGGTGCCACACCAGGCAAACCAGCGGATTATTTCGACGACTGCCAGAAAGCTCAAAATGAGCGAAGACAAGATTGTCATGACAGTAGATCATCACGCCAATACGTCGGCCGCGTCGATCCCGCTGGCCCTGACCGAAGCTGTCAGGGATGGCCGCGTTTCAGAGAATGATATTGTCGTACTGGAAGCGATGGGCGGCGGCTTCACATGGGGGGCGAGCGTAATACGCTGGTAAGGCGCGGATTTACTTGTGGAATCCTGTGCGTCGGGATCTCATCCAGTATGCTCCCTGGCGGCCCATTTGTCCGATCTGAAAGAATTCACCTATCCCTTTGATATTGACTGTGTTCTTTGCAGCGGCTACCGTCATCTGCAAGCATAATCAGGGGGCATGCAATGACCGATCAAACGGTCACAAGAGCGGACCTAAGCGAAGCTGTTTATCAGGAAGTCGGCCTTTCGCGTAACGAGTCTGCAGATTTGGTCGAATCCGTTCTTTCAGAAATAGCGGATACACTGACCAGTGGTGAAACAGTCAAAATATCGTCATTCGGAAGCTTCTCTGTTCGCCAGAAAGGCGAGCGGGTCGGGCGTAATCCGAAAACCGGCGAAGAGGTACCGATTTTGCCTCGCAAGGTGCTCGTATTCCGGGCATCGAACGTTCTGAAGAACCGTATCAACGGGGAAGCAGGCGGCGAGGACGATACCGATGACGGGTTCTCCGGGGCCGATAACGGTGGGGCGCCTCAGCAGCAGCCGGATACGCCGCCGCCCATGGGCAGTGGAACACCCTACCGGCCCGGCAGCTGATAAATGACTGAAGCGGCCGATCCACAGGAAACCGGCCGCCGTCAGGGAAAATCGGCCGCGGCGTTCCGAACCATCAGCGAAGTCGCATCAGACCTCGATATCCCGGCGCATGTATTGCGTTTCTGGGAAAGCAAGTTCGCCCAGGTGAAACCGCTGAAGCGCGGTGGCGGCAGGCGCTATTACCGCCCGGAAGATATAGACCTGCTACGCGGTATTCGCGAATTACTCTATACGGACGGCTACACCATCAAGGGTGTTCAGAAATTGCTTAAAGAGGGTGGGGTCAAACAGATCCTCGCTCAACAGGCAGGGCAGGCCGTTCAACCCCGCCAGGCCGGGCAACCTGATACGCCGCCGTCTCCGGATTCTTCAGCCCCACAATCGACGCCGGTGCACTCTGCGCAGGCGGTTTCGACGCCGGAAGCAGGGGGCATCGACCGCGAAGCACTGCGGCAGGTTCTCGGTGATCTGGAAGATATGCGGGCAACCCTGAAAAACGTCGGTATCTGACAATATCCGTGCTTGAGTTGTGGGCGAACCCTGCGTAGTTTGCGGCACTCGAACCGACCGGAGCGTGGCGCAGTTTGGTAGCGCACTTGACTGGGGGTCAAGGGGTCGCTGGTTCGAATCCAGTCGCTCCGACCATGTTTAAAGACCCGCCATTTATGGCGGGTCTTTTTTGTGATCTGATCGCGCCGGGCTATAGATATGCCAAACAACTCTGCGGGAGATGGGGATGGGGCGGCAGCAGACGAGAATTTACGGACCGAACCGGTTCAAGCTGGGTTTGTTTTCGCAGAACTGTTCCGGCGGGCTTACCCAGACCAGGGCACCCGAATACTGGCAGCCCACGTGGGAGAACAACGTCACCGCGTCCCGGCTCGCCGAAGAGGCGGGGCTGGAATTTCTTTTGCCCGTGGCCCGTTGGACCGGGTATGGCGGCGAGGTGGATGCCGCCGGTGTGAATTTCGAGACGCTGACCTGGGCGACCGGCACACTCGCGGCGACCGACGAAATATCGGTGTTCGGCACCATTCATGTCTCGCTTGTAAATCCGGTTTTTGCGGCAAACC